>JAUWPO010000016.1 GCA_030611505.1 Chloroflexota bacterium | reverse complement strand
TTAAAGACATGTCATTTAGTTATGTGGGCATTTTTTTACTGATTAAAGGTGTAAAATTAGATTCGGATGGTTGTATAACCATAAAAATATTTTTCTAAAATTTCTTTTTAGGAGACTTTCATGAGTGATTTTCTCTTTCGTGGTTCACTAGCCGATATGGATCCAGATGTCTATCAATTAACACAAATTGAAGCTGAAAGACAGGTGCGTAAACTTATCCTGATTCCATCTGAAAGTCAGGCACCGATAGCGGTGCGTGAGGCTCTTTCATCGGCTTTCCAAAATATGTATGCTGAGGGCTATCCGGCTGAATACACCCGCAGGTTGAGCGAAGAGGAGATTCTGGATTACCCTGCTCGCCTGGCGCATTTTCGCCGTTATTCAGACCAGCGATACTACAAGGGTGTTGAATACGCTGATATCGCAGAAGCACTTGCCAGACGTCGATGTGCAGAGGCCTTTGCTGCAAATGGTGTTTCTGCGGACGAAATTTTCGTCAATGTACAGCCGCTTTCGGGTGGACCTGCTAATAACGCTGTATTTCATGCGCTTGCCAATCCCGGCGATACTATTATGGGTATGAATTTACTTCATGGGGGACACCTTTCACATGGTTCACCGGTCAACCGGTCAGGTAAGTACTACAACGCTGTTCCATACTCTGTTGATCCTGAGACCGAGCGGATCAATTATGATCAAATTGCAGAATTAGCTCTGGAGTGTAAACCAAAATTTATCATCGCAGGGTATTCGTCTTATCCCTGGACTGTAGATTGGGTTCGTTTCAAGGAGATTGCCGAATCCGCTGGGGCACTGCTTTTTGCCGATATTGCCCACGTGGCGGGATTGGTAACAGCCGGAATATATCCATCTCCGGTGGGCTACGCTGATGTGATAACTTTCACTACCCACAAGTCGCTTTGTGGACCGCGTGGGGCGAGTATTTTGACCACGGATAGGGTATTGGCTCGAAAAATCGACCGGGCTGTTTTCCCTGGGGAACAAGGGGGACCGCACGTGAATGTCTTCCTTGCAATGGCATTAGCTTTCAAGATAGCACGCAGCGACCAATTTCGTATGCTGCAGGAGCAGGTTGTCAAGAACTGTGCCATTCTCACCGAACGACTTCAAGAGAATGGATTCCGGATACCATTTGGCGGAACCGACACTCACCTGACGAATCTGGACTGCAGTACTATCTTAGGACCGGATGGGACCACACTCTCCGGAGATCAGGCATCTCGCATCCTCGATATAGCCGGTATTGTGGTCAATCGCAATACCATCCCTGGAGATAAATCGGCACTGGATCCATCTGGTATTCGGATGGGTACTCCTTGGGTGACACAGCGTGGGCTTAAGGAAGAGCATATGAGGCAGATTGCGGACATCATTGCAGATGTTCTTAATTCAACTATTCCATATAGCTTGCAAGGTCGAAAGAAGAAGCTGCGCCGTGCAAAGGTGGACTTTACTACTCTGGAAGTAGCAAAACTTCACGTCCACGACTTAGCTCAAGGAGCTGGGATGGATTTCGAGCCGACCGTTCATGGTTATCCACACTTTAATTATTTGGATGACAAGCCATCCGGAAGATGGGTCGCGTTTGATATCCGAGGAGAAAAAGTGCGCGAGTTCCTCAACTTTGCCCTGGTAAGCGATGTAGGAGCGCTCCAGGTGGGAGAAAAACAACGAACGGGTATGCGGACACCTGTGGGCGGAATAAATGCGAATTTGACCTGTTTAGGACCTTATGCTTTTCGATTGAGTTTACCGGCTGGAAAATCCGGCTTGGCTGCTGCCTGGCTGCGAGACCTTTCGGATGGATATGTGGCATTTGATGATGATCCCATCCGTAAACTACCTGGACCAGTTGTTGTAATAGAATCATCAGATGAGCCGGTGTCAGTTCTTGAGGGCGAGGTGCAGGCAGCTGACAAACCCTATTACATTGGAATACAAGAAGCTGAGGGAGATTCTTTGCCGGAGTTTATGTGGCAGTCTGAAGAAAGCGAGCTGCGCAAGACTCCGATTTTTGATACGCACTCTGAACTAGGAGCAAAGTTGACCCCCTTCGCTGGTTGGAAAATGCCGGTCTGGTACACATCCGTCTTGGAAGAACACCTGGCAGTGCGAGAAGCTGCTGGCTTGTTTGACGTATCTCATATGGGAGTTTATCAGGCTGAGGGACCGGATGCGTCCGTTTACCTGGATAGTATGGTCGCAAATGATATCGCATCCCTGGATGTAGGTGAATCATGTTATACACACTTATTAGATCCGGATGCTAATGTAATCGATGACTTACTGGTTTATCGCAGGGGGAAAGAAAAATACCTGCTGGTAGTCAACGCTTTCAATGATGATAAGGATTGGGCTTGGCTAAACAGAGTCAAGAATGGGGAAGTGCTGGTAAGTGTTATACATCCATCCGCTAGAGCTTTTGGATGCAATGTGGTGTTGCGCAACCTGCGCGATCCATCAGAGGGCAAAGATATGCGTGTAGACATCGCATTGCAGGGTCCACGATCACGTGAGATATTGTTTGCTCTGGGAGTCAATGAACAAAATCGAAAACGAATAATGTCCTTAAGACGGACCGAATTGTGTGAAGCAGTGGTTGGAGGCTTCGAGTTGGTAGTATCGCGGACTGGATATACGGGTGAGAAAATGGCTTTTGAACTTTTTGTACATCCCGACAAAGCGAACGAGTTATTCCGGGCACTTCTGGAAGTGGGGGCGCCTTTAGGATTAAAGCCGATTGGTCTCGGGGCGCGTGACTCCCTGCGTACAGAAGCTGGTCTACCGCTATACGGGCATGAGATGGGGGCTGGGTCTGGGAAATTGGATGAGAGAGATCTGGGTGTTGCTGAAGCTGGTTTTGGTTCTTATGTTAAAATCTATAAGCCGTGGTTTATCGGTCGCGATACATTTATTGAGCGAGAGGGTACACGTAAGGGAGTTGTTGTGCGATTCCGGTTCGGCGAGAAAGGGATCCGGATGGCGCATAATGGAGACCCGGTGTTAGATAAACGCGGCCGTGTAGTAGGATATGTGACAAGCTGTGCGGTCGATAGTGAGGGACTGCTTACCGGGCAGGCTTTCGTGAGCTTTAAGAATGCCACTGAGGGTTCAGAGATCTTCATATACCAAAGCGCGCCGGATAAGCCAGGCAAAGCACCAGCAGCGCTTTCATTGGGTGACAGGTCCACACTGCCAACGCCTGCGAAAGTCATCAGCCGTTTTGTGAAGTGATACTTATATTGGTATCCCGCGGAATTCGTGTTTTTTTTCCTGGGATACCGAAAAAATGGGGTTGCTATGACTGAATCATTTCCGCCTCCGGGTTTTATAACCGCGCAATCGGTTGTCGAAGGCATTGAAGTCTATATGCCGGCTCCGCTTGAAAAGGAAACTCAGGAGCGGGTCGTAGATTTTAGCTGTCCCCAATGCGGAGCAACCACTGCTTACAGCGTTGAAGATGGTGGATTGACCTGTTCACACTGTGGATATTGTGGATATTATGAAGCCCCCCCGAAAGAGGCCGTTGGCAAGGGCGCTCAAGAGCTTGAATTTACGGTTGAAACGCTGGAGCACTCAGCCCATGGATGGGGCGGTGACCGTAATGAGATCGAATGTCAGAATTGCGGCGCGGTGACCAGCGTACCCCTTGAAAACCTGACCCATACCTGCGCTTTTTGTGGTTCTAACAAGGTTATACAACGCCAGGCGATCCGGGATATCCTGCGACCGAGATTCCTGATTCCGTTCAAGATCGAAACAATAGACTGCCGGGAAATCGCTCGCGATTGGCTGGGGAATAGTTGGATTGTGCCATCTAAATTACGTAATATTGCCGGTCAAACAAATTTTACTGGTGTTTTTCTGCCTTTCTGGACATTCGATACGAACACTGAGGCGGACTGGAAAGCTGAAGTTGGTCACACGAAGACAAAAAGATATTATTCCAATGGTAAATGGAAGACAAAAACTGTGACCGAATGGCGTTGGGAATCGGGACATGTGGAAGAAAATTATGACGATTTATTGGTGGAAGGAACGGACCGGGTAAGTCACCTTTTATTGAGCCGCATTAAGGGTTTCGATTTGGGAGCGCTTGTGCCATACGAGCCAAAATTCTTGGCTGGTCTTCAGGCTAAAGCATACGAAGTACCATTGGAGCGTGGGTGGGAAATCAGCCGGCAGCAAATGCGGGAACAAACTCGCCAGGTGTGCCGAGATCAGGCCAGCACTCCGAAAATTCGCAATTTCAGCATGCAGATGGATTACAGTGAGGAAAGCTGGCGCTATATTCTGCTGCCAGTTTACTTGGCAACATATAGTTTTATGAACAAGGTCTATCAGGTGATGGTGAACGGTCAAACTGGAGCGATTGCGGGTCAGCGACCTGTTGATTGGACGAAAGTCTGGTTTGTTTTCGCGGCACTCCTTACGCCGGGGCTTCTATTGGGTTTGATTGGATTAATTACAATACCATTTGGCGGAATAGGTGCTGCAATTGGCTTTTTTGGTTTTTTGCTCTTGGTTATCGGAGTTGTGATCGGGATTATCATTCTTCGAAAGGCATACCAATTCGATGATGTGTGAGGCTCTCAAATGCCAGATCGTGAAAGCGATTTAGATAATTTTAAGATTTATTCTAATACGTCATCTTGGGGAAGAGATTACGTGGCTGCGGTGTGCGAAGACTGCGATTGGAACTTCCTGATTTTACCAGATCTCCAGACCGTTCATTGTCCGCACTGTTATAAATCAACGCTAAAATCCATCCCAGAAGGTGAAATGGAACTACCATATAGCCGGGCTCCTGAATTAGTGGTGCCGTTCCAGATTACACTTGAATCCATGGATGATGGCATAGAAAAATTTTCTAGCAAGATTCCCTTTGCTCCAAAAGATATGACTTCCCAAAACATGCGATCCCGGCTGTGTCGCCTGTTTCTACCGATGTGGCTTGTAGATACTGAGGTCCAAGCTCAATGGTGGGCAGAAGTTGGTTCTAATTACAAAGTCGTAAGCCATCAAGCTCATTACGATGACCACCGCGGCGGCTGGTCTTCGCGGGAAGTCGAAGAAGGGCGCATTCGCTGGGAACCTCGCCTTGGAAGACTGGGGCGGAACTATCACAACATCTCCACGCCTGCGCTCGAAGAAGATATGATTATTAAACAGGAGATGGGGGCTTTTAAATTGGGGGAAGCGGTAGAATATCAGGTAAAAGAGATCGAGAACTCTTTTGTACGCTTACCGAACCGTGACACTAAGGATGCATGGGTGGAAGCAACCCCCGCCATTCAAACGGCTGCCGCTGAAGAATGCCGCCAGGCAGCCGGTGCTGATCATATCCGGCAGTTCTCCTGGAAGCCGCAATATTCAAACAACAACTGGACGTTGATGCTGCTTCCACTTTACACAACATATTATCTCGATGCTGAAAAGGTGGCACAACCCGTATTTATACACGGACAGACGGGGCAAATCATGGGCGTTCGGCGTGCATCAATGAAACGCGGACAGCGTATGTCCTTGATCATTTTAGTTATCGCGGTTCTTATTTTCCTTCTGAGCATCATATTAGCAGTAGCTTCAGTTGCGCTGCCAATACTTTTAGTTATTGGTGTTTTAGGATTCGCGATTGCCCTGTTGACAGCGGCAGGAGCTGTGGTGCCGATTGCGATGGTATGGCAGTTCAACCGCAGGCAAAAAGCAGGTCGATCACCTTATTTTACTTAACTTCTCCCGTAAACCGGAACCGCAGCTCCGTGAATTGCGCTGGCAACGTCAGAGGCCAAGAATAAAATTACATCGGCGATGGACTCGGGTGATACCCAAAGGTTGAAGTCGGCGTCCGGCATCGCTTGGCGGTTTTGAGGGGTATCGATGGTACCAGGTAAAACACAGTTTACGTTAATCCCTTTGTGTTTAAGTTCAGAGGACATACTTTCGGTCAGCCGTATGACTGCGCTCTTAGAAGCGCTGTATGCGGCAGCATTGCGGACACCTATTAAACCAGGTCTGGCTGAGACATTGACGATCTTTCCGTAATTGTTCTCAATCATTGAGGGTATAAACGCCTGGCAAGATACAAATACCGAACGAGCATTAAGATTCAGCATAAAGTCCAGGGTATCTAGGGGAGTTTGGTGAAGAGGCGCTCCGGCGCGGTACCCACCTACCGTGTTGACTAGGATATCAATGCGTCCGAATTCCCTTAGTAATTCGTTTGCTGCTTCTTCCATCGAATCTGGGTTGGTAACATCCACCTGTTGCACAAGGAATTGGTCAGGCGCATTAACCGTCTCGGGAAATATTTTTTTTATTTTATCCGGTGATCTCTCGAGAAAGCCCATTTTTGAACCTGAAACCATGAACTTACGAGCCACAGCGGTTCCCAGGTTTCCGGTTGCTCCAGTAATACCAACCACTCGATCTGAAAAGTCCGACATTTTATCTCCTGCTCCTTATCCTTAGAAGTATTAATAACCTTAACCGCCTTGGTTGTTCTATCTTATAATGAGTATCTGATGTGTATTCTTACCACAAAAGCATCAAATAAAAAATATAAAACACATTGATTTCTGCGTGCTCTGTGGTGAAAAATAAACTTAAATATTTAAAAACCCTTCGTTCTTGACGGAAGAGATGAGTTCACAACGTCTTGATATAAACGCGGTGTCTTTTATACGGTTCTCCACCCAAGTTAACTATGTCGCGTGACATTTGGATTGCCGACTCTGCGATTTGAGTCATTTCGCCGTGTTGAAATCTATAATTTTGCTTGAAGATTGTCTTCTCCAATTCAGAATACAACAACGCATTTCCACCTCTGCCCTGGAATTCAGGCAGGATCCCAGCCCCATTGACCGCGATCCAATCTGAACGTTTCATTTCCAGCAGCAGATCAAAGATACCGAAAGGTAATAAGCGTCCTTTGGCGCGCTGTAAGGCTGCCGATATATCCACGAAACCTAGTACAAAACCAACTACATCATCCCCGTTGGCGATAACTTTAATCAAGCGTGGATCGGCGACAGTCATGATCGTGTCAAGTATGAATTGAATTTCCTTATCTGTAAGCGGCGAATATTCCCAATTATCTACAAATGCTGCGTCATAAGCTTTGCCGATTCGTGGAGCCCAGGACTTTAATTCATTTTTGTTTTCGAAGTCCACTACTCGCAGAGTACCGCGCTTCTGTACGCGATCTGCGATGTTGTGGATCCGATCCGGCAGGTGGAATTTCTCCCGGCTTAGATAGCAAGATACGAAGTCCACTTCTTGTTCAAAACCCAGCGCTTCCACCATTTTGGGATAGTAGGCGTAGTTGTAGTTCATCATGGTCATGACTTGTCTGTATTCGTAACCCTCGACTAGCAGTCCGTATCCATCCAGGACTGCGAATCCTTTTGGTCCCATGACCTGATTCAAGCCCCTTTGGTGAGCCCATTCATATACTCGTTCAAAAAGCAAGTTGGCGATTTCCTGATCTTCCTCAGTTTCGAACAGGTAAAATTGAGCGATGTGCTTGTCGTGATATTCGTTGTAGCGGCGCTGTTCTAAAGCCGCGATGCGCCCGACGACTTCACCATCTCGTACGGCAACGAAAAAATCAGCTTCGGAATGCTCGTAAAAAGGGTGCTTATCGCGGTTGAGCTGCATCTCGACGTCCATGTACAGTGGAGGTGTCCATTGGGGATGGTCTTTATACAGGCGGTAAGGCAGGCGTACGAAGCGGTGCACCTGTTCCTTGTCATATGTGTCGATTTTTTCAATTGTGAGCATGCAGCCTCCGGGACGTATAAGATGATGGTGAACTGAACTTATCAGTTTAAACTAACACCTTATTACGGAGATAGTTACAATTTGTGATTTACATCTCGAAATTTCTAATTTACTGTCTGCGATTTGGATTCCTACAACATCTCAACCGTACATCCCAATCCGGGCACGTCGTTCACGACCAGCCAGCCATCCTGCAATTGAAAACCAGCCAAAGTGGGGTCTTCCAACAGTTCGAGGTGACCGTCCAGATCGGCGTAGCGTACGTTGGGGCTGCTCAAAGCGAAGTGAAGCCCGGCTGCAATAAGCAGCGCCGGTTCAATCAAACAGCTAACCATCGTTGCAATTCCTGCAGCCCGCGCTATTGCGTCCATCTGTGTGGCGCAGTGAAGACCACCGCAGGTCGCCAACTTGACGCTAAATCCGTCTATGGTACGCTCGGCAGCCAGCTTCAGAGCCGAGGCTGGACCTGCTACGCTCTGATCTGCCAGGATCGGTACAGGGCTGTTTCTAGTCACCTGCTGAAGCCCAATTAAATCTTCAGGTGATGTCGGCTGTTCCAGCATCTCGAGCTTGTCTTCCAGGGCGCGGCTCACTTCCAGTGCATCATGCACAGAATAACCTCCGTCGGCATCCAGGCGCAAGATGAGATCCGGCAGAGCCCTATGGATGGACTGCACGCGGCGGACGTCCAGTTCGGGATCGAGACCACCCTTGATTTTCAGCATTCGAAATCCACGCTCCGCACACCCGCATGCCAGCTCGACGCTCTCTTGAACATCAGTAAGTGGGATTGTTACTGAAGTCTGGATGCGATGGCGGTAGCCACCCAGTAGACGGTATAGAGGCATTTCGGCAGCCAATCCTAGCAAGTCGTGGAAAGCCAGATCAAAGGCGCACTTTGCGGCTGGGGAATCTTTCATCAGGGGCGCTAACTCAGCAAGGGAGTAATTGATATTGGTTGGATGTAGATCTAAGGTGCGGTCAGCGCATGCCAGGCAGGCTCGTAGACCATCATTCGGATCTTCGCCGGTCAGGTGTGGATGGGCGACTGCGCAACCCCAGGCGATGCGTCCTGCTAGTATCTCGATTCGCACAAACAGCGCTGTCACCTGAGTGATCTCGGGTAGTAAAGCCATACGGACGGGATGGCGCAGGTTGAGTTCGACAGGTGTGACGACGGCTTTGGTGATCTGCATGCGGCACCTCCTCGATGGATCCTGATTTGATTATATCCTATCCATCAGGCGTATAGTTTTACTAAACGACGTCACTTGGAAGCGCCCTCGGATGGGATGTTTATAGGATGTAAAAGGTGTATTCACGAAAAAACCGGCCAGCATTGCTATGCTGCCGGTAACTAACTAGCTCTCAAGGGTGGATGAAGGGGGTCGAACCCTCAACCACCTGATCCACAGTCAGGCGCTCTACCATTGAGCTACATCCACCATTCGCGGGATAATTCTAACACGAAGCCAAGCCGCTAACAAGTATTACCAGTAAGTCCCCAAATAAATTCTGCTACTTCTGCAATGGGCATACTTTGCTGCTCACCGCTGAGCAGATCTTTGACCGCTACATGGTTCTGAGATAGTTCATCGGGACCCAGGATTAGCGCAACTCGCATTCCCATGCGATCGCCAAACTTGAATTGCTTGCCGAGCTTGGCGGCGATTGGGTAGCAGACCACGTTAAACCCGCTGCTGCGCAGTTCAGTCGCTAGTTTGAATGATGCGGGAAGCAACTCTTGGCTGAACACGGTCATTAAAACGGGGGCATTAATAATGGCTTCGTCTGCCGGTAAGCAGTCATACTTCTTCAAAACCAGACTGATGACCGATCCGCCCATAGCGAAACCAACGGCAGGAAGAGGATCGCCGCCCACTGCTTCTACCAGACTGTCGTAGCGTCCGCCGCCCAGGATGGATCGGAATTCGCCGTCTAGGTCCCAAACCTCGAAGACTGTACCGGTGTAGTAATCCAAACCCCGGATGACATGCGGTGCAAAACGAACGTAGTCACCTACACCCAGGGCTTCAATAACCTGGAAGGTGCGCTCCAATTCGGAGGACTTGTGCCACAAACCCTCGTCCACCAGCATGGATTTCAGACCATATAGCTGTCGGGATGTCAAGCCAACCTCCACAGCATACGCATCCCAATTCACTGGAGACATCTTGTCACGCCGGTCGATCAGGCGGAAAACTTGCAGCCGTTTTTCTGCAGGGATGTCTAATGCCAGAAGCTCGGTGTCCATCAAGCGGCGGTTGTTGACCAAAACCTGGACTTGGTTGGGAGTCAGACCGGTCTCACGAAGGAAACTGGCTGCTAGTGCGATCAACTCGGCATCGGCTTCGGGAGAATCGACACCGATCAAGTCGATGTTCCACTGGAAAAATTCGCGCGATCGTCCTTTCTGTGGTCGCTCGTAGCGCCAGAACGGTCCCCAAGACCACCAACGCATGGGGTAAACGAGCTGCTTCTGACGCTGGGCGACCATCCGGGCCAGGGAAGGTGTCAGTTCAGGGCGCAGGGTGATAAGATCGCCCCCCCGATCCTCAAAGACAAAAGACTGGTCCTTGACCAGTTCTTCTCCCGATTTAGCTGCGTACAGGTCAATTGATTCGAGGAACGGTCCATCGATCTCCTGGTAGCCGAAGGATTCGGAGACTTCGCGAGCAGTTTGGTAGAGTAAGGTGCGCACCGCCATGTCTTCGGGATAGTAATCGCGGGTACCTTTGATGGGATTGATGGTGGTAGGCATGATTTTGAGGGACTGGGTGATTGGTCGATTGATTAAGGAAAGGATAATTATGTATTAGGCATCTAGGGAATGGGTAAATGCTTGATAATGTTTCAAGTTTGATTTTAACATAATTTGCGGAAATTAAATCCTAACAACGGTATTCAACATTCTTTGATCGGCGGTCATCTGGATGTTTTTTCTCATCCTTAAGATCAGAATCGGTTTTCAGAGTAACGAACAGCAGCCGTGAAAGTATTTTACCATCTGAAAAACAGGTACGGTTAATCCGTATTAACTATTAATGGATTGATTAAGAGCAGTTAATGATCGTGTAATTGCAATAACCGGTCAGTTGTGCTATTATTTACGGAAGTTTAGGTACTTGTAACCTGTAGGTCATAATCCCAACAAGTCAAAAAGCAATGTACTCATCTCTTACGCGTCGAGATTTTCTAAAATTAAGTGGTGTTGCTATTGCCGCATTCGGCTTCCCTCTCTACCCGCCGGGAGGCAACCCTTATTTAATGACTCCATCGTTGAGGCTCGGTCGTACAACCCGATCACTGCGTTATTATCAGAGCCCAACGTATTCGAGTGAAGAATTGGGATTCTACAACACAGACAGCGTAGTACAGATTTATGAAGAGAGAATCGGTGAACATAAGTGGGAGCAGAATCCGATCTGGATTAAAACCGATGACGGTTGGATAAATTCCACCCATGTGCAGCCAGTCCGAAGGGAAATCAATAAGCCGGTATTGGATATCCCAAAAGGCGGCATGCTTGTGGAAGTGACCGTTCCTTACACCCAAGCCTGGCTGGCGGATGATGAACAACGGAAGCGCTCCTATCGTTATTATTACGGGAGCACACATTGGGTTTATTACGCTTTTCGGTCATCGAATGGAAATATCTGGTACCGCGTTCTAGATGATCGTTCAAATAAGTCACACCTGGTTTTTGGACAGCACCTGCGACCTATCACCCCCGAAGAGCTCGCCCCAATCTCACCCAATGTAAAAAATAAGCACCTTGAAGTAGATTTGAATAACCAAAAGGTGACAGCCTATCAAAACGACCGACCGGTTTATAGAGCACGCGTAGCATCGGGTTATTTCGAAGGAACTACCCCATTAGGTGAGTTTAAAGTCGAACGCAAGCAGCCTTCCAGGCATATGGCAGCCCGAACGGAGGAGAGTGAATTTGATTTACCCGGTGTTCCCTGGGTGTGCTATATCTCGTGGACAGGTGTATCTCTTCACGGCACTTACTGGCACAATAATTATGGGACTCCTCAAAGTCATGGATGCATAAACCTCTCGCCTGAAGCTGCAAAGTGGGTATACCGTTGGACAGAACCTTTTGTAGCGTTTGATGATGATCATGAGAGATCAGACAATGGAACGAAGGTCGTGATTTTTTAATCTGAACGACCAAATATAATGGATATAATAAAATGCCGTTACAATTAGATGTTTCTGCTCCTGAATTAGATGAGCGGTTTTGAAGGATCAATTGTATAACCGGAAAAGGAGACGTTAATGTCAAGATTCAAAGCGAAAAAACAAATTATACCTTTGCTATTGGTGACCTTGTTTCTCGTTTCAACTGCCTGCAGCTTTACATTATTTGAGGAGCCGACCGCAACACCTCAGCCTCCAGTAACCGTCGTGGTGACTAAGGTTATCACCCAAATCGTTCCACCAACCGAGACACCTATTGTGACAAAAGTGCCTGTTGAAACTCTCACTCCATCTCCAACTGTCCCACCTATTGCAGCAGGCACTTACGATCCATACTCTGTACAGATTTATTATCCCATAGAGGGGTGCCCAGCTTCTCGGTTGCATATTGGGGACCGGGCAACCGTGACTATTGGTGGTGGTCCGAATGCAATTAGGTTTGGTTCCGATGTGCGTTACGATAGTATCATCGGGCATGCCCAGGAAGGTGAAGGGATGCTGATTGTCGATGGACCGTGGTGTTACTACAATTGGATCGTCTGGCAGGTTGAAACGGATGGTGGCTTGCAAGGCTTTACACCAGAGGGTAATGGCGACGAGTACTGGTTGATACCGGAACTGTAATAACTAATTTAATATCATATAGTGCATAAGCTTGCTTATACTACGCGCAATATCGTCCCAGAAAAAATCGACTCCATTACCATTAGGGAAGGAGTCGATTTGTATTACCTGGTGAACGGCAACCTCCCGTGGGAGGTCGATAGCAAATCTTGTCTCAGTTATAATAAAAAGAGCAACTGAGATAAAAACAGAAATTTAAACCTGCTCTATGGATTATGTGGTAAATTATCAATTTGATACCAAATTGTGAAATAAACTTCGAATACTGCAACAAAAGGAGAACATTCAATGGAATTCAGTGAGTTAATCAGAAAGCGATACAGTGTAAGAGCTTATAAATCGGACCAAGTTGAAGACGATAAGCTGCAGATAGTCCTGGAAGCAGCACGTTTAGCGCCGACAGCTGCCAATCGCCAACCATTTCAGCTACTCGTTATCCATACCAAGGGGCGTGAAGCTGAATTGAACAAAATCTACCGCAAGAAATGGTTCGTACAAGCGCCGTTACTGATATGTGCTGTTGGGATACCTGCCAGGAGCTGGGTGCGGGAAGATATGCGCCGTTACCTGGATGTAGATGTCGCAATTGTGATGGATCATTTTATCCTGGCAGCTGCAGACCAGGGTCTGGGTACTTGCTGGGTCGCAGCGTTTAATGCCAATGAGGCACGCGAGATTTTGGGATTGCCGGACAGCGTGGAACCACTGATATTTACGCCCTTAGGATATCCGGACGATAATCCTAAGCCGAAAGACCGCAAATCATCAGATGAATTGGTGCGTTATGAACGCTGGTAATATGGATATACAAATCAATGTGGAGCAGGGAAGCATCCAGGAGATTGAAGCCGATACCATAATCCTGAACTTATTCGAAGGGGTAAAGGAACCTGGTGGGGCTACGGGAGCAGTAGACAAAGATCTAGACGGGGCGATTACTGAACTGATAGCAAACGGTGATTTTTCGGGAAAGGCGAGTGAAATCGCGGTGATTTATCCACGTGGAGCAATAAGCGCTCGTCGCGTGATCCTGGTCGGTTTGGGAAAACGAGATGAATTTGACTTGGAAACCGTGCGGAAAGCCGCTGCTTTCGCTATCAAGCGCGCCCGAGATCAGAATGCTAAAAATGTAGCCACAATCGTCCACGGCGGGAGTGTCAGCGGGATTGACATAGCTGACGCAGCTCAGGCGACGGTTGAAGGTTCAATATTGGCCTTGTATCGCTATCGTGCAAAGAAACAAAAAGACGAACCGGATCAGAAAATCCACTCTCTTAACATTGTTGAATTTGATAATAAGAAATTGCCAGATATTAAAACTGGTGTAAAAACTGCGAAAGCTGTAACCTCTGGTGTGTACCTGGCACGTGACCTAGTTAACTTACCCCCCAACATTGCTACTCCAACAAAGATGGCATCCGTGGCAGGTGAAATTGCTGAAGAGTATGGAATGAAATTGACAGTGGGGGATCGTGAATGGGCAGACGAACATCAAATGGGCGCCTTCTTAGCAGTGGCGAAGGGTGCCGGTGAACCTCCCAAGTTCATCGTCTTAGAGCACAAGGAGAATCATGATGATCTGGATACACTTGTATTGGTCGGCAAGGGAATAACATTCGATACCGGTGGAATATCGATCAAACCGACTGCCGGAATGGGAAATATGAAATCCGATATGGCCGGAGCGGCAGCAGTTATAGGCACTATGTTAACCGTGGGGATGCTCGATCTGCCTTTGCATATCATCGGGATCGCACCATGCACAGAAAACATGCCGGATGCGAACGCATATCGCCCCGCTGATGTGATTACGGCCAGCAACGGAAAGACAATCGAAATCGTCAGCACAGATGCAGAGGGACGGATGGTTCTAGCGGATGGGCTTGTATTCGCAGGAGGTTATGAGCCGCAAGTCGTGATCGATCTGGCTACTCTGACAGGTTCGTGTGTTATTGCCTTAGGTAAGGGTATCGCAGCCGGTCTCTTCAGCAATGAAAACAAATTGCGTGACAGGCTGGTTTCGAGCTCAAAAGCTACCCATGAACGAGTCTGGACGATGCCATTGTGGGATGATTATAAGAAGAAAATCAAATCTGATGTCGCCGATATGAAAAACGGTGGCGGTCGATACGGGGGTGTAGGAGCCTCAGCTATCTTTCTTAAGGAGTTTACCAACTATCCGTGGGCGCATTTGGATATAGCAGGTATGGCGCTCACTGATAAGGAATCCGACTATATCCCTTCCGGAGGGACAGGGTTTGGCGTACGCCTCCTTGTTGATTTCTTGAGGAATTGGTAACATGGCGATTTACGAATATGCCTGTTTGGATTGCGGAGAGAAGTTTGAAGCTCTGCGATCCATGAACGATGCGGATACACCGATAGCGTGTGTCCAATGTGAGGGTGGGCACACCTCCCGTCAGCTGGCAGTTTTCTTTGCCCAAAGCGGGGGTCGTGTGGTTGCAGGTGGGAATTCCGCCTGTAACACATGCTCCAGCAATTCGTGCGCCACATGCAATTCGTGACGAATAAGTGAGACCCCCATTTGGACGGGCCGCTTTAAGTGACTGTGATGACAAGATACTGCAGCTTGCGCGAAAGGCGGAGATTGTTGCTCAATTGAAGGAATTGATGGATAGTTGAAGCGCTTAAAAGATTTTCTAATGATCTTGGCGATGGGAGTAGAAAATGTACTCCCATCACTTTTACTAAATATGTAACTTGGAAAGCAAATCTTCATAAAGAGTAGAAATCTGATGGATCATTATATCAAGGCTGAACTCGTTTTCAACAAAAGCGCGCCCTTTGCGGCCAATTTCTGCTCGTTTCATGGGGTGGTTAATTAAATAAATACAGACCTCTGCCGTCTTATTAATGTCCCCCGGCTGGCATAAGTAGCCGGTCACGCCTTCTTGGATTACTTCCGGTATGCCCCCAACCCGATTTGCGATCACTGGAATACCCATTGCCATGGCTTGAGGGATGGTGCGCGGCAGACCCTCCCATAAAGAAGTTAGTATAAAAATATCCATAGCAGATAACATACGGGGGACATCGCGCCTCAAGCCCGTGAGTGTCGTCCGTTCCCATAGACCCTCTGATTTCAACATCATCTCGACTTCGGACCTAAGGGGACCATCACCAACGAGCAAGAAATGAACGTTATCAACCGTATGATTGATCTCCCCTGCGATTCGAATCCAATCCAGGGGGTTCTTTTGGGGCGAAAACCTGCCAATGCTCCCGATCACATCTGCATCATCTGGAATACCCAATTCCTGGCGTACAGCATTACGATCGAATTTAGATGGATCAAATTCAGCTAGTGGGATTGCGCTGCGAATTAAATGATACTGCTGCCTGGAGCCGATCCGGGCTGCCAGTCCCTTCTCGATATCACGATTGGATACTGAGATGATGGCGTCGCTGAACGAAGCCGCCTGCCTTTCAAATTGAATGTAGGTCCTGCGGGTCAGAGAAGACATGCGATTGTGGAAGCTCCAACCGTGGACGGTATGGATGATAATCGGAACGCCTGCCTGGCGAGCGGCGAATCTGCCTAGTATGCCTGCTTTGGAACTGTGGGTGTGGACGATGGCATAGCGGTTTTTGCGCATAGACCCCGCCATTTTGGTCAGGGCTCGAAAATCGTTCCAGGGGCTGATTTGGCGAACTAGCTCAGGTATGATGGTCAAAGGAATGTCGCGGGCGCGCACTTCTTCTATCAAACTGCCTTCGCTTCCTGTTTGACGGCCGGAAAGGATCTCGACCTGATAACGATTCTTATCGAGGAGAGCGGTGGTATATATGGTATTTTCTTGTGCACCCCCGACGATCATGCGTGTGATGGGGTGGAGGACAGGGATTGTGTTCACCCTAGGGACCTCGATCCCATTAATAATTGATCATACAAATGTGATATTTTATTGACTGATTGATCGACGGTAAACTCTTGAGATATTCGTTGGTGGGCAGCTTCTCCCATTCTAGTTCGAAGATCGGGATTATCGATCAACACGATCAGCGCGTCCGCTAATGCCGAAACATCACCAGACGGAACCAATATACCGTTTTCGTAATCAATAACAACTTCTGATGTGCCGCCAACCGCAGTCGCGATGACGGGCAGCCCGGAAGCCATAGCTTCTAGAAGTGCTAGAGAGACACCTTCCCATGCGGACGGGAGGACAAAAATATCAAAAAGCGGCAGCCACTCAAGAATATCACGCCTGACACCCATAAAAGTTATTTGTGAAGACATTCCATATTTCTGTGATTGGGATTTGATGTGAGTAAGCAGCGGTCCATCACCAAAAAAGACCAGATGAGGTGAGTATCCATTTGATTTCAATATTGCCATAGCGTCCAGCAGGTATTCATGTCCCTTTTCTGGCATAAATCGGCCTACGCATGCAATTGTTATTGACCCTTCAGGCTCTTGCCATTCAACCGGTTTCGCTGTATCCAACCGATTTGGAATTCTGATTCCGTTATAGATAACCTTGATCTTTTGGGAGGGAATGCCTTCGCGGTCTTGCATGGTGCGGGATACGGCAAAGCATGAGGCGATGAATTGGGTAACTCTGGAAGATGTAATTGCATCAAGCCAGCTGCGAAATCCGTTGCGTTCAACTTCAGGACCATGTTGGTGCACAACTATAGGCTTTATGTCCAACCAACTTCCAAAAAATCGACCGGTGATACCAGCATGGTACAAGTGTGTGTGTAGAATATCTGGCTTATCTTGTTTCCATAATCTGACAAGACGTAATAAAGCACTTAGATCAGCTTTACTATTCATATCCAGTTCTAACACCGGCACATTTTTTTGACGTAATTCTTCAACTAATGCACCTCCACTGATCATTGTTATAACTCTCAGATCCCATCCATTTGATCGTAGATAAGGAGCGGTGTATCGAACAAAGGTTTCCGCTCCACCGACTATTTTTAATTGTGTTATTAACCAGTCAACACGCTTTCCCATTTTCTGTTTCTTAAAATATCTTCCAACCTGTAAAGAGTTCACTAGTCAGTTATATAATTGTAAATTTGTCAATGGAAATTTGGATTTTCATGCTTAATTGAATTAATCCCTATTGGCTGTCCAATCTGTCAATTCCGTGGTCCCAATATTTGTCTAAATTTGAGTGTGGAAATTTATCGAATGCGTCTCTAACATTGGTGATTAAATCATGTTTGAGAGGTGATTTTCCATAGAAATCACAAAGCATCTCATCAATTGCCAATAGATAACGCTCATATGAAAGTTGTGGTGCGACATTGATTCCTTCTTTACTTATTCTCATCCATTCCTCGGGGTCATTTATAGGGACTCTACGCAGGTTCAATCACGCGTTTGCCAATCTTCAAACAGGATGATCTATAGGGATATCAGTTAGTATCCACATCTCAAAGCGATCGCACTGGGGATTTTTCGTAGTGCACCGACCAATCCGAGCAGGTAATGGCCCACACCGGTCATGTGCGGTAATATCATACGACCATCTACTACTATGTGCATCACGATTTTTCGTTGAGATATAAAGTGGTTCCCCGGACCTTAATTAAGCTTGGGAGAAGCTAAACGAAGTATACCATTCTACGAATGTGGTTTCTTACCATCATAGTAGAAACCGTTTAATAAATGTTCTGAAGCACCGAATTAAAAAATACTTGCCCATGCTATACTAACCAACGTTGCTGAATCGCAAAACAATAATTTCATATAAAATCAAGCAAGAGATTTCTAAGAAACTATCTCATGAGTCTCGCCAAACGTAGCATCACGTCTGTTACTTGGAACGCAATTGCCAATTTCATCAGGCTTCCGGTGGGATTGATTCAATCAATCGTATTAGCCCGACTGCTGCCTGTAGAGTATTTCGGAATTTTTGCCGGTATGGTAGCTATGGTGAACTTAAGCTATGTGTTCTTCGATTTTGGACTGGGCAGTGCTTTTTTTCATCGTTCCGCTGAAACACAAGATGAAGATCAAGCTATAGCGGTACTTTTTTCACTGAGATTAATATTTACTTCGATCTGGGCAGTAATTTTGATTGCTGTAGCGTTGATCTTACTATCGGATCAAAGACAACTCGTCCTGATCGTCTTGACAGTTACAGGTTTTTTTTCAAAAATAGCGGGTACACCAGTGATATTGCTTATGCGTCGTGTTGAGCATAGACGCCTTGCAATACTGGAAATTACAACCGCTATCATTGTAGCTGTATTTTCAATTTCGATTGCTGTGTTTACGACTTCGATATGGGCTTTATTGATCTCTTCAGTTGTATCACTTGTGTGGATGATCATTGTACTGTATCTCTGGAGACCAATCTGGCGGCCTCACTTTGCCTGGAAAAAATCGATTGTTAACTATTTTCTAAATTTTGGCAGTCGCATCATGAGCGCGAATGTCTTGAGTGTATCTATTGATTACATCGATGATCTGTGGACAAACATTTATCTAGGAGATTTAGCGTTAGGTTACTATTCAAGGGCGTTTAAATTTGCCACATATCCACGGACAATATTGGCATTACCGGTAAATAAAGTTGCCATTGGAACCTATGCTGAGTTGAAATACGACCGGAAACGTTTGTCGCAAGCATTTTTCAGGACAAATGCATTCTTAATCAGGATAGGTTTTCTTTTCGCTGGGTGGTTAGCTTTGGTTGCTCCTTATCTTATTCGGATTCTTCTCGGCGAGAAATGGATGCCAATGTTGGATGTATTCCGATTGATGCTAGTCTTTACAATGTTAGATCCGATCAAAGTGACGATTTCAAGTGTATTTCAGGCAGTTGGCAAACCAGAGAAGTTAACATTTGTGCGTATTATACAATTGCTGGTGTTGATTCTCGGTCTTTACACTTTGGGATGGCAGTTAAATATAGAGGGGGTAGCATTAGCATTGGATGTAATGATTATTGTTGGAATTGGTTTGTTATTAATATTGGTAAAGCCTTATGTTGATTTTTCAGCGAGGCGTCTATTTGTTATCCCATTAATAGCCCTGGTATCAGGTATTAGTTTGTGTTTACTTATGTTGAATTATTTTGCTTCAACGATTTTTGATTGGATGATAGCTTCTTTGTTAAGTGTATGTTTTGTTATAGTCTATTCAAGTGTATTATATTTATTCGAAAGAAAAACTATCTTCAAAATGATGCATGAGATGATTGATTTTAGTTATTGGATCAAGCGGTTAAAATCGTTCTCTGGTTTCTAATTTTGAAAGAATTAAATATCTCTTCCTCACTAAAACATTTTGTAAAAATAAACCTAAATAATTTTACGCGTAAAAGATCTTGGTTGATTACTGATCCATTGATCATCGAAGAATTCATTAATAATCCCGAGAATCCATTTTTGGTGAGTTTTCCGCGAACAGGAAGTTATTGGTTGCGTATGTTGCTTGAGTTATATTTTCATTATCCATCATTACCCCGCATTTTATTATTACCGGGAGAATGGATTTATAACCTTGCATACACGTTACTTAGGATTAGATGTAAATAGGAGATCAGTTATTTGCCTTTATCGTAACCCAATTGAAACTGTATTTTTACAACTTAATTATCACCAACAACCTCAAAATTGCCTCGATCAAATAGCTTATTGGTCCGATTTATATGGCAAACACTTAAGCAAATGGTTATATGAGGAAAAGTTTACGTCTCATAAGACAATCGTGACATATGAAAGACTGAAAAAAGATCTGACATCCGAATTCGAAAAAGTAACATTACATTTTGGTCACCTCTTGAATCGAGATGAATTTAAGAAGGGTGCAAAACGAGTTACATTAAACGAGGTGAAGAGAAAAACAGAACACGATTCCCAAGTAGTTCAATTACAGGAAGAATATGCATCTAAACGTCGATTGTTTACCGAAAAACATGGAGATTATGTTTGGGAAATAATAACAAACGGAAGAACTCATCTGGAACAATTTATAAATACAAAAAGAAAGAAAAAATTAGGAACAAATTAAGTGACAATTGTAAGAATTATTAAAGATTGGTCTTGGCCGGATTTATTTCGTCAGACACCTCAAAGAAATGGTATTTGGAGGGGCATAAAATTCACAATTGATAAGGTGAGGGAAAGCGACTATGTTATCGTTTTGAATAAACCTTCCCAGGACACGTGGGTGAAATGTGATCCAATACATATTTGGGCGATAATGCAAGAACCACCGAATGAACTTTATAAATTGATGCATCGAGGGGATAAAAGCTATAGCCGAATTTATACATCCGATTCGAATCTAGATGGGGACAAGTACATCCTTTCACAACCATCCTTGCCCTGGCATGTGAATAAAGATTATGACTTCTTGATAAATTGTGGAATCCCGGAAAAGGTGAAAGATATTTCATGGATAACCGGCAATATCGATGTTTCTCTCGGTCATAGAGAACGATTAAAATTCATTAATAGAATACAGACAAAGCTTGAATTTGATTTATTTGGACGAGGGTTTAACTATATTGAAGATAAATGGGATGGTTTGTCAGGTTATAAGTATTCATTAGCCGTGGAAAATTTTTGCAACGACTATTACTGGAGTGAAAAAATTGCTGATTGTTTTTTAGCCTGGACGATGCCGATCTATTATGGTTGTAAACTTATTAACGAATTTTTTCCACCTGAAGCAATGATCAGTATCGACATCCATGATCCTCACACTATTGAGAAAGTTCGGAAGGCAGTCTCCACTAATGCATGGCATCGGAACCTGGACGCCATTGACTACGCACGTCAACTGGTACTTAACAATTACCAGTTATTCCCCTTTGTAGTCCAGGAGATTCAAAGCCATGAGCAACAGGATAACGTGGAATCACACGAATCCCAAGTAATCGTCCTTCATAGCACACTGCAGATTCCCTTGTCTATTGGAGAGAAAATGCATGAGTTCGTGCGACGTTATGTCCCCTTGTATATTAGACGGACGGTCTCAAAAATTAGGCGCTTGTCCAGAGAATAATTGAGATGCCAATTCAATTCTCGGTAATCATTTGCACCTATAACCGTGCGAATTTATTGGCTCAGGCTCTTGATAGTGTTTGTGAACAGACGCTTTCCCCTTCTGCCTATGAAGTAATTGTAGTTGATAACCGATCGAACGATCAAACGAAATCCATAGTAGAGCGTCGCATGGAGTTAAACATAAACCTTCGTTATTTCCTCGAGACGCAAGTGGGACTTTCATATGCCCGCAATCGTGGTTGGCATGAAGCCAGAGGAGAGTATTTGGCTTATATTGATGATGATTGCATAGCACCTAAAGAATGGCTTGCTGTAGCATGGAAAGTGATTCAGCAAATCTCACCATCGATCTTAGGTGGCCCTTATTACGCATTCTTTAATACACAAACACCGAATTGGTTCAAAGACGATTATGGTTCTCATATGATGGGTAATGAAGCTAGATTCCTGAATGCAGATGAGTATCTTAGTGGAGGCAACTTTTTTGTTCATAAGAATCTGTTAAAAATAATTGGGGGATTTAGAATAGAATTAGGGATGGCTGGTGAAAATCTTGCATATGGGGAAGAGACAGCGCTAATACGTTGGGCACGGCAAAATATGCCCCAAGCTAGTATATATTACGAACCACGTTTGTTCGTCTATCACCTTGTCCGCGAAAATAAGATGCAACTCTCCTGGTTGTTGAGGGAGCGCTTCGCCGCTGGACGATATGGATATTTAATATTTACTGATGGACAACATAAAATGCGTGTTAAACACTTTTTAGGATTGATTGGCATCCCTGTTGTGTTGATGTATGCATGCTCTTTGGGTATTCTATTCCGGGATAGAAAAAAGTATCCGTATTTCCAAAATTATTTTTACGAACGGATTATGCACTGGATCGCAGTATACGGTAAGCTTTACGAGCGCTTACGTTGTACAATGAAGAAATTATGAACACTTTGTCTTGTGTGTTTTTTTTGAAACTTAATGTTGTACATTTGAAAGTATACTAACATATTGGTAAACTTTTTATGTTTGCAAGTAGATTGAACATACCAATTGTTTTGATTATATATAAACGGCCTAATACGACAAGGTGTGTCTTAGATGCGATTTCCCAAGTTAGCCCCTCACATTTATTCGTTATTGGGGATGGTCCTCGTCCAGAGAGTCCTAATGAGGCCGAAAAGGTGATTGCTACTCGCAAGCTGATACGGGATGTCGATATTGAATGTGAAGTAATCACGAATTATTCTGATATCAATCTGGGTCTGAGAAGACGAGTGTCAAGCGGTCTGGATTGGGTATTTGAACAAGTGGAGGAGGCGATTATTCTTGAAGATGATTGTGTTCCCAATCCATCTTTTTTCTATTACTGTGAAGAATTACTTGATCGCTTCAAGAACGATGATCGAATCTGGTTGATTTCTGGGGATAACTTTCAGCAAGGCCGTAAGCGTACTCAATATAGTTATTATTTTTCTCGCTATAATCATTGCTGGGGTTGGGCTACTTGGCGGCGCGCTTGGCAGCATTATGATGATAGTTTGAATATCTGGCCCATAGTACGAGATGGTGGTTGGTTGATGGATATTCTTGATCAAGATCGACTAGCGGTAAGGTACTGGAGGGATATTTTTCAATGTGTGTATGAAGGGCGTATTGACTCTTGGGCTTATTGTTGGATTTTTGCATGTTGGGTTCAGAGGGGTTTGACTGTGCTGCCAAACGTTAACCTGGTTTCAAATATTGGCTTTGGTCAGGGCGCAACACATACTCTGAACCGTAGTCGCTCCGCGAATTTGCCTGTGGAAGAGCTTGATATCCCTTTGAAACACCCCCCATTTATTATTCGTGATGTCCGTGCAGATAAATTTACACAAGACACCCATTACGGTACCGGCTTTATGAACCGGATTAAAAAGAAAATTACCCAGGTCCTTAAAAATACAAGTGTTTTGAGGATAGTTTAACTTTTAGACAATATCAAGCATATGACTGGCATTCTCGAGACTTTTTTGTCAGAACCCATAAAGCATTGTTTCAATTTGGTACAGAAGCCAGAATACTTTACTTATCACCGGCTTGTGACACAATTGCGTTTTAAACCACGATATTCACCATTTTCAGTGCATCTTCACGGTTGGCGTTTATATCTACCTGATACAGCCTCCTTTCTTTCCACCTATAAAGCTATTTTTCTTGATCAAATATATGCATTTGCTTTCGAAGGGAACTCACCACGAATTTTGGATTTAGGCGCGAATGTAGGATTGAGCGTTTTATTCTTCAAACGCATTTACCCCAAAGCAAAGATTTCTGCGTTTGAGCCTGATCCGGTTATTTTCTCTTACCTGGAACGCAATATTCGAGGCAATGGATATGAGGACGTCGAATTATTCAAGAAAGCAGCCTGGATTGAAGATGCGCAATTGCAATTCAAATCCGACGGTGCTGATGCCGGGCACTTGGTTAGCGAAGGTAAGACGGGCAATGTACAAGTTGAAGCAATAGATCTAGATGGCTTCCTGAGAGAAAGGTATTTCGACTTTATTAAGATGGACATCGAGGGAGCGGAAAAGGTTGTGCTTCCTGCATGTAGGCAACATTTAGAATATCTACGTTATTTATTTGTGGAATTCCATTCTTGTTTGGAGGAGGAACAAGGTCTCGCTGATATTATCAATTTATTAGCTGAATCAGGTTTCCGGTTTTCGCTGCAAAGAGTGTGGGGGAGCTCGACTCCTTTGTTAAGACAGGAAGTGAATCGTAATGGTTTTGACTCCCAAGTAAACATTCACGCCTGGCGTGAACGAAAGCAACTATTTATTAAGTCTAGTTGAACTAAAATAAATGGATAAAAAATGAAGGTTTTCCAGATCAGCACCTCGGACATTAGTGGCGGCGCAGCACGTGCCGCTTATCGTCTACATAAAAGCTTACGTGCTTTGGGGGTGGATACAAATATGTTTGTGCAAGAAAAATTGGGGGATGATCACGATATTATTGGTCCAATGGGAAAAGTGGAAAAGGGATTAAGCAACATTAGACCAACTCTGGACCTGCTTCCTTTATACCTGGTTGGCAAGGCAGATAAACCCATATCATCAGCCTGGCTACCTGATCAGCTTAGGAAGCGATTGTCCATTATGAATAAAGATGTGATCCACCTGCATTGGATTAACAAAGGTTTTATTCAGGTTGATTTTATTCGGAAATTATCAACACCAGTAGTATGGACCCTTCATGATATGTGGCCATTTACAGGTGGATGCCACTACGATTTGGATTGTGGACGATACATAGATCAGTGTGGGGTGTGTCCACAACTTGGGAGCTCAAAAGAATTAGATATTTCGCGTTGGATTTGGTGGAGAAAAGCACATGCATGGAGTAATGTCGATTTGACAATCGTTAGTCCCAGTAGATGGATGGCTGACTGTGCTTCGAAAAGTTCGTTGTTCGCCAAGAGGCGGATAAAAGTAATCGCATATGGTGTGGACTTAACCCGGTTTCGCCCTATTAATCAATCGAAAGCGCGTGAATGGCTAGGTTTGCCTAGGAACAAAAAGTTGGTTCTTTATAGCGCAGTAAAAGGCGTCAACAATCCCTATAAAGGGTTTAAATATATTGAACCAATATTAGAGCACTTATCGAACATGGGCTGGAAAGAGCAGATTGAGTTGGTCGTTATGGGGTCTTCACAGCTGGAAGGCTCTCAAGATTTATCACTACCTTCACATTATTTGGGTCACTTGCATGACGAGATATCGTTAGCTATGGTCTATGGAGCTGTGGATTTACTCTTGGCCCCCTCAATTCAAGACAATCTACCTATTACAATTATGGAAGCAATCGCGTGTGGAACGCCGTGCATTGCATTTGAAGTCGGTGGAATGTCAGACTTAATCGATCATCAGGGTAACGGGTATCTTGTTGAAAAATTTGATGTTCAGGAATTCTCTTATGGTATTGATTGGATATTGAGAAATGAAGAACGGTATACACGACTTGCGCAAATGGCAAGGATGAAAGCAGTCCGAGAATTTAACTTGATAGATCAGGCAAAACAATACATTCGTTTATACAAGGAAGTAATCGAAATTCCTAATCCTTGATATCATTTCTTGAGCATATTGAATTATTCGGCAGAATATAACAATCGTTTTGATAGATACCATCTACATATAAGAATTCATGTGATATCCCCGATGAATAAGTGGACAAAAATGATGACCCATAAATTTCTGACCAATTAGAGCTCAATGTCGAATAACACATCTTGTACACCTATGGTGTCTATTGTAACGCCTTCCTTCAACCAAGGTGAATACTTGGAAATGGCGATCCAATCCGTTCTATCTCAGGATTATCCAGAAGTTGAATATATCATAATGGATGGAGGATCGTCCGATAACAGCCTGGAAATCTTGCGCCATTATGCGGACCGTTTGGGGTTTTGGGAATCAATTGCTGACCGGGGACAGGCGCATGCCATAAACAAAGGATTGCAGAGAGCCAATGGAGAAATTCTAGGTTGGTTGAATTCCGATGATGTACTTCTACCTGGAACTGTTAACCGGATTGCGACAGCATT
>JAUWPO010000130.1 GCA_030611505.1 Chloroflexota bacterium | reverse complement strand
CCTGTTTGGGATTGAGCAATGATATCCTTTCCAGCCAGCATCAGCGGGATCACTTGGACCTGGACATCTGTAGGCGTAGTGTAGCCGAGTTCGGCTACCGCCTGCACCAACTTGGGGTGCAGGTTAAGGTGTGAAAATTCATTCGTCATCAAAATCTCCTGTTGCGTTTTGATAACTCCTGAAGCGTCACAACCCTTGTGAATTGATCGCAGTCTTCGCAGAATGCGTCTTGGGTTCTACCAGCCGACTTCCCCTACCCCCTGCGGCAAGAAAAATGCTCGTCCAGATATTGACGAGCAACCATTTGGAATATTCAAAACATGATTTATTCAATTTTTGTTGGTTATATCCTAACCAACCGCCGGAGTATACCACAATTTAACATACGCTGCCATGGTCTGAGGCACAGCTGAGGCACAGCAAAAAAACAAAAAACGCCCATTACAATGTCCTCATTGCGACAGAGAACTATTTCAACGATGGGGAGCAGTAAAGAAACCTGTCAAAGATACTATCTTTCACAGCGTGAAAGTATACCGGTATCGTTGCTGCAGAATTTTTATTCCCCATCAGAGCTTGAAAAAGCATTGGCTCAATTTGTCGGATGTTGCAACAATGAGCGTTACCATGAACATCTGGATAATTTGACACCAGCAGATATTTATTTCGGTAAAGTAGAGGAGGTGTAGACCAGAAGAGAGGAAATCAAGCGGAAGACAATGCGGTAAAGGTGCAGTCAAAACCTGCAGCTTGTTCATGTATAATCAAATTATGTAAAGGCTGGAAAGACTCTCTTAGCTAAACGCAGGTTTTGTCCAAAGGCTGAAGACATACACTGTTGCGTTTCAGAATTCAGCGGACAGATTAAGAGGTTAGAATAAGAGATACTTGAAAGCCAAAAAATCCAATTCAAATCCCACATAATAATTTAATTATAGCCATGTTATGTAGTATTAAGGAACTGTCACGGACTTTGTTCAACAGTACATATAGCCAGCCATATGTATGGAAATATCCTTCCAAAGATTGCTTTTGGAACCCCTTCCATATTTTGGCTTGAAGAGTTCGGTACCATCAAATTCTTGACATTTCCGCTTTTCCATGATATTCTTTCAACATCAAAATACAATAAAATCAATAGGGATTATAGACTTACTGTGAAATTATCAAAACGAAGTGAATACGGCATGAGGGCCATGATCGATTTAGCCGCAAACCTCGACTCTCAAAATGGTATTAACAACGGTGACGTTGTGCAGATCAAAGAAATCGCTGACCGCCAGCAGATCCCGGCTAAGTTTCTGGAGCAAATACTGCTCAGTTTAAAAAACGCTGGTCTTTTGAACAGCAAGATGGGCGTAAACGGCGGCTACTACCTGGCGAGACCAGCCAAGGAGATTGCTTTGGGGCAGATCTTTCGCGTGCTTGATGGACCTCTGGCTCCGCTGCGCTGCGTCAGCGAGATGGCGTACGAACCTTGCGGCTGCCCCGATGAAGAAGCATGCGGCTTGCGCCTAATCATGCTCGATGTGCGCAATGCGATTTCCGACATCATTGACGGCACAACCCTGGCGGATATCGTCCAGCGCGAAGATGGCGTGCGTGCGCTTTTAGAGGAGTGAATGTGATGATTTGATTACCCAATTACTAGACTCGTGTGAGATTTCGCTTTTTGCAGCGGGTTATCTTTTTTTGCTTCAAAAGTATATATAAGGACTAGACTTTGTAGGAGATGATTTCGGTAAACCAACAGCCATTCAAAAAATTTTTGTGTTCAAAGTCAATTATGGCACTAGTCTTTGGAAACAATCAATATGAGGAGATTAATTTGATGAAAAATCTTATACGCAATCCAAAGGTTCTGCCTTCACTGTTCCTCTTGGCGATAATATCGGTAGCTTGTGGGGGGTCACCAACCGTACAAGAGACTGGTGATTTGAAGGGTTCAATTGCGGTATCAGGGGCTTGGGCGCTTTACCCCATGATGACGCGCTGGGCGGAGGAATATCATAATATTCATCCTGCAGTCGAATTTGACATATCGGCAGGCGGCGCAGGCAAGGGCATGGCTGATGCTCTGGTTGGAGCTGTGGACATTGGGATGGTATCACGGGATATAAGACCAGAGGAAGAGGCTAAAGGCGCTTACTGGATTGCTGTAACGAAGGACGCTGTTTTCCCCACCATCAATGCGCAGAACCCGGTATTAAGTGATTTACTAGAAAAAGGCGTCACGCAGGAGACCTTTGTAAAAATTTTCATCACTGCAGAAACTACATCCTGGGGTCAGGTGGTTGGACGTTCGGATGTGACGGATGAAATTCATCTCTACACACGTTCCGATGCCTGCGGCGCTGCTGAAACTTGGGCAAAGTACATAGGTGGGAGGCAGGATGATTTGGGTGGCATCGCCGTATTTGGAGATCCGGGATTGCTGAATGCAGTTGTGACGGATCATTTAGGAATCGGCTATAACAACCTGGGCTATGCCTACGATATGACCACTGGAGAACCGGTTGATGGCGCTTTTATCCTGCCGATAGACCAAAATAGTAACGGTCGTGCGGACGAAGATGAACTGCTGGAGACCAAAGCGGAAGCGATTGAGATGGTTGCGACCGGTAAATATCCTTCACCTCCAGCTCGGGCTTTAAACCTGGTGACCAATGGAAAACCTGGCGGGATTGTGCGGGATTTTATTGGATGGGTTCTTACTGATGGTCAGGAATTCGTCGGTGAGGCAGGCTACATTCAGTTGACAAACGAGCAGTTAGGTGCCTCATTGGAAAAGCTGCAGTAATTTTTGACAGGCATATCATTTTTGATTGGTCACCGCCTGGAGTACGAAACCGGGCACTGCTTTGAATAATTTCTTTCATTTGTGAGAGACGTAACCTTGAAAGCTAGGCGTGTACTTCAACCCATCTGGTTTTCGTCCGTTCTGCTTCCTTTCCTGAACAGGAGAGTTAAGGATCGCTTTGTTGGAGGTGCATTCTTCCTTATAACGATATTACCTTTCGCGATCCTGTTAGTCGTGATCGTCTCGCTTATACTGCGCACACAGCCAATCCTAAGCGCCCATTCTATTGGTGAACTTCTAACTGGACAAAAATGGTATCCTCTTAAGGGTCAATTTGGCTTTTTCCCATTCATTGCGGGCACTTTCTGGGTTACTTTCATGGCGTTGATCCTTGCTGTACCTCCTTGCCTGTTGAGCGCCATATATCTGTCAGAGTACTGCCGTCCCAGGATTTCCGCTGTAGCGAAACCACTGTTAGACCTCTTGGCGGGTATTCCCTCCGTGGTTTACGGCGTTTGGGGCATGGTAGCGATTGTGCCGCTGGTGCAGGTTTTTAGCTCCCATGTAAACAAGTGGTTGGGTTTCATTCCGCTTTTCTCTAAGAACAACCCAACTGGGTACAGCATTCTATCTGGCGGAATCGTGTTGGCTGTGATGATTACCCCTTTTATTATCGCCGTCACTTGTGAGGTCTTGCGCACTGTGCCGGACGGTACGCGCCTGGCATCACTAGCACTGGGAGCTACAAAGTGGCAGACCATTAAATACGTTGTCCTACCTCAAACCCGATCCGGTATTTTTGCTGGGGTAGTTTTTGGCGCCTCGCGCGCGCTGGGCGAAACCATGGCGGTTTTAATGGTGGTGGGAAACGTTGCCAAAGTACCATCATCTATTTTCGACCCGGCTTATCCATTACCAGCGCTGATAGCCAACAATTATGGCGAAATGATGTCGATCCCGTTATACGATGCCGCTCTGCTTGGAGCAGCACTTGTGCTGTTAATAATTGTCCTATTCTTTAATCTTATATCTACCATTGCCCTTCGCCACATTATTGGGAGGTCAAAGATATGAAGAAAAGCCAAATAGAGGAAGGAATTGTAAAGGGTTTTATGCTCCTCTCGTTTTCATTGGTTGTCTGCAGCCTGGGGTTTATCTTGGTCACGGTGATCGTAAAGGGGTTACCGGCGTTGAACCTGGATATGTTGATTCAGACTCCCAAGGGGGGGTACTATTTGGGTAAAGAGGGCGGGATATTGAACGCTATTGTGGGCTCGTTGTATCTTGCAGGTGGTGCTACCCTGCTGGCATTGGTCTTCAGTCTGCCAATAGCACTTTTTCTTAAGACGTATTCTCGTCGCAAATGGTGGGCAGATTATGTTCGCTTGTCACTAGATATTCTCTGGGGAATTCCATCGATTGTATACGGCGCTTTTGGTTTTACACTCATGTTGGCATTGGGATTGCGGGCCTCACTGTTGGGCGGTATTATCGTTCTGGCACTTCTTGAACTTCCCATCATGACACGCGGTATGGACGAGGTCATCCGCAGGATGCCAATTGACATGGAGGAAGCGGCTTATGCATTGGGGGCGACTCGTTTTGAAACTGCCATGCATGTTGTCCTCCGTCAGATGTTGCCAGGGATAGTGACCGCAATCCTGCTCGCTTTTGGGCGCGGCATTGGTGATGCGGCTTCAGTTCTATTTACGGCTGGCTACACGGACAGAATTCCTAACTCCTTACTTCGACCAGTAGCCTCTCTGCCGTTGGCTGTGTTCTTCCAACTTGGAACCCCATTTCCGGAAGTTCAAAACAGGGCTTATGCTGCTGCGTTGGTTCTGACAGTGATAATTCTTGTCGTCAGCTTGGGGTCGCGATGGTTGTCGGCTCGCATGGGTAGATACACCATCAAATGAGAAGGGTACGAAACTTGGTTTTTTAAAGCAGTTTATGTTTGGAGACGAAAAAAATGGAACCACACATCCAGGTACGTGATTTGAACGTCTACTACGAAAAAATTCATGCGTTAAAGGACATTGATCTTGAAATTCCCAGGCACCAAATCACCGTGATAATGGGTCCTTCTGGCTGTGGGAAGACCACATTACTCAAAAGCCTGAACCGGTTTCTAGAACTAAATGAAAGTACACGCATGAGTGGTAATATCCTGATCGATGGTGAGGATATTTATGCACTGGGCGTTGACGTGACCGAAGTCCGCAAGAAAGCTGGATTGCTGGCACAGCATCCTTTCCCACTGCCCATGTCCATTTACGATAATGTCGCCTACGGTTTACGCATTCATGGGATGTGTCCGAATGGTCGTTCAGTGGACGCGAAAGTCCAACATTATTTATTAGAAGCCGGTTTGTGGGAGGAGGTCAAAGATCGCCTACACTTCCCGGCAACGGGATTGTCCGTTGGTCAACAGCAGCGTCTATGCTTAGCGCGTGGTCTTGCCATCGAGCCTGAAATATTGTTGGGTGATGAACCAACATCAGCTCTGGATCCCATCTCAGCACAGCACATTGAAAATCGATTGATGGACTTGAAGAATGAGTACACAATCATCTTGGTTACTCACATCCTGCGCCAGGCAAAGCGCCTTGCTGATTATGTTGTCTTTATGTATTTGGGCAAGGTTATCGAAAGTGGGTTGCCTGGAGAGATATTCGATAACCCTCAAGAGGAGCGAACATTGGCTTACTTGGAAGGGCAATTCTAAATTCGCAATTGATTTCTCCATAAATGTTCGCCAAACCTGATGAACTGGACCAGGGGTCAGACAAAGCTAGAAAGTGCCATATCGATATCAAAGGGAGGCAAAACATGCGGTAGTAAAATGCCTGGATAGAACCTGGTTATGCGTCAAGCGGGTACAATGGCGCAGGCGTTTGATGCCGGTATTTCCGTAACAACCAGACACCATACAATGGCAGAGGCAATTGCATGGCAAGGATAAAACCTATTACACCAAACCGCAGTGTGATGAGGCCCCCCAGCAGAAGACTTCCGCCAAGAAAGATGAGAAAGTCCCACAACCAGTGTAGGATCATGCCGGGAATAACGCTGTCTAGGCGAAAACGCAGGGCTGCAGAAAGTGCGGCATGATACGGTAGCGCACCAGATCATCCAGAGAACCACTGCCGCCGGTAGCCATGAAACTACCACCGAGAACAAGTATGGAACCTTATTAATAGCACAAATGCTCTAGGATTGCACGGGTGAAATACGGGGGATTTAAACAAAAAACCACTCTGGGGGAAAAGGGGAGAGAAGAAGTTAGGAATAGCAAGTGGCAAATAGCAAACCAGAATAGAAGATGAAGACGGTTTGTTAATGTAAAATTGTTCTGGTAGGTCATGGTGTTACTCCTTTTGTTTGTGTGATAGCTTCCGAAAGGATACACCGGACCTACTAACTTTTACAGAAAGAACGATACACGAACCAGAAAAATGATTGTAAAGGATTCAATAGGAAAATTATCTCTCTTCAACTAGCAGAAGAGCACAATTTGGATTACGAAAAGTATAGATAAAAAAAATGACTTCAGATAAATTCCTTTTCCAGAATTTTTTTGGGTTAACGAAATCTATGGCTTTATGGGTGTTTCACATATACTGAAGATACCTACGTAGGTTTTATTGACAATAACGACCGGCACTTTTAGGGGTTTGGCACTGCTGTTTACTTGAGAAATAGTAGCATTCGTGATTGGAAAGAAATTTTTTAAATCATGAACTAGATAATCTGTTAATTGTGGAGAATGAGGAGGATCTATCGAATGTATTGTGCCCTGAACTTCGAAGGAAAGTACAGAAAGAAATGTATCATATAGGTTTTTTTTGGACCTTTTAAGCATTCTCTGTTCCGGAGCTTCATGTTTTTCGGTTGGAATGATCACTAAGCAGATTGATGACTTATTAATTATTACATCGGGTAAATTAGCAACACACACATCTGCGTCTATACTATGGAATACCTGCACATCAAAAATATGTAAGTATTCTGTGGTCCTTACGTTTAGGATTTCCTGAAGCCGCTGTCCTCCAGTCGGTAAAATGCAATTTAGACGGTGCTGGTGAGTGATCATCATCACCGATGTCCCTCCTGTTATCATTGATCATTCCTCCTTGTGACAATTAATTTACAGAATGATATATTTCATTTTTTCCTTAATAAAGCTAATTAAATTCTACCATTACTGGAAAGTTTATACGAGAGAGTATATGGCAGCATTGACGATAATCCTGATTAAATCGGGTAATACATCAAAGCCTTCGACAGCAATCTGATCAAGTAATTCAGTTGTTAAGGTAAAATCACTCTGGTAGGTCATGGTGTCACTCCTTTTATTTGTTGGATGCTTTA
>JAUWPO010000074.1 GCA_030611505.1 Chloroflexota bacterium | reverse complement strand
CCCCAGGCATGCACCAATCCCTGAACTCGCAGTTCATCCATCTTTTTAACCCCGCGGTCATCTTCCCGCCCCGAATCTTCCCAGGTGTGGACCTGCATGAGGTCGATGCTTGCCAGCCCGGCGTTCGTCAGGCTGGTATGTACATACTCCTCGATATGGTCGGGTGGGAAACAATCACCCATGCTGTACTCGCGCTTGCTGGGCCACATGGAATTTTTGGGTGGAATCTTTGTGGCTGTGTAAAGCTTCTTGTCGGGGTTGGCGCGCACGATCTGTCCCAAGAGATCCTCGCTGTGACCGTCGCCGTAAGCCCAGGCTGTGTCGAAAAAATTGCACCCCAGGTCGACGGCGAGCTGTAATGAACCAAGCGACTGGACGTCGTCCGACTCTGTCCAGCCTGCCATGCCCCACATCCCGTAACCGATCTCGCTGACCATCCATCCTGTTCGTCCAAACTGGCGGTATTTCATAATAGCTGCTCCTTCATTAGATTTTATCTATCGGGATTATATCCGGGATTATATCCGGGATTATTTCCTTAAGCAAAAAAAAAAATCGCCAAACCGGTCTATTTAACATTCATCATAACCACCAACCGATTTCAGTTTATAGAAACTTGAGCAGGTAAGTCGTGTAATATTTACCAGGGGCGATTTTTCACCCACCCCAGCCCCATTTAAGATATATAATATGCATACTTATGCACGACCAAATTAAACGCGCCGTCAGCGTAAGCCTGGGAAGCCCCACCCGTGACAAAAAGGTTACCATAGACCTCAACGGAATGCCGATCTGCGTCGAGCGCATCGGTACGGGAGGGAATGGGGACGCTGCACGGCGACTCTTCTCAGAATTAGATGGGAAAGTCGACGCGTTGAGTGTGGGCGGTAGTGATCTGTATGTGCGCCTCGACGGGCGCGACTACCCGGTTCATGCGGGTTTGAAATTAGTTCAAGATGTGCATAAAACCCCTCTGGTGGATGGCAGGTTGCTCAAGTACGCTTTAGAGAGGCGCGTCTTTGAACTAGCAGAACCCGCCCTGGGGGGTATACCTCACTTCAACATAGCTTTCATCCCCTTTGGCACCGACCGCATCGGTTTGATTACCGCTGTTAGCCGGATCGCCGACGAGGTTTTTATCGGCGATTTAATGTTCCTGTTCGGGCTTCCATTTCCTGTGCGCGGCCTGGAGAATTTCAAGCGGCTGGCGCGACTGCTATTGCCGGTCGCCGGCTACCTGCCCATCTCGATGCTCTACCCACCCGGAGCCAAGGAAGAGGGGGTACAGCCAAAATTCGACCGCTACTGGGAAGCCGCCGATTTGATCGCCGGAGATATGCACTATATTCGAAAATATTCACCTGAAGACCTGAGCGGCAAAACCGTCCTGACCAATACAACAACCAATGATGATATTTAACTCCTGCGTGAGCGCGGCGTGACCACGGTGATCACCACTACCCCGCGCTATGAAGGGCGTTCGTTCGGTGTCAACCTGATGGAGGCAGTGCTGACGGCTTATTCTGGTAAAGGCAGACCCCTGAGCGTAACTGAACTGGACCAATTGATCGATGATCTCGATCTTAAACCAAGCGTCCAAACTCTGAACCAGCAGTTACCTATCCATGACATATAAAATCATCCTCTTACTCCTCAAACTGTTTATTCCTCTGATAACTCGATTAGAGGTCCACGGTATTGAAAATATCCCCCAATCCGGAAGCCTGATCGCTGTTGGCAATCATATTGGCGTACTCGAAGGACCCCTGGCTTACTACTTATTGGACCGCGCAGACATTATCATGCTGATAGCAAAGAAACACCAGCGTTATGCTCTGGCGCGCTGGCTCGTCAAGCATCTGAATGCTGTTTGGGTAGACCGTTACAACCGTGATTTCAATGCCCTGCGCACCATACTCAAACGTCTGCAGGAAGGCGGCGTGGTGGTCATAGCCCCAGAGGGAACACGCAGCCCGGATGGAACTTTGCAAGAAGGTCGCGATGGAGCCAGTTATCTCGCATCCAAGACCGGTTTACCGCTCTTGCCTGAGGCGACGATTGGCACACTGGACAAGAACGTGAAAGCCCATTTGCTTCGCTTACGGCGTGTCCCCGTGATCGTTAGTTTCGGGAGACCATTCACCTTGCCTCCAATTCATGGGAAAGACCGGCACGAGGCATTAAAACAAAACACCAATGAGATTATGTGCCACATTGCCGCATTGCTTCCATACGAGTACCGCGGCGTATACGCAGATAATCCCCGCGTGCAGGAACTGCTTCAGGATTGATCACACCATAAAGCCGATAGTTTTTATCCCATTAATATGCCCCTCGTGATATAATCACTGGCATCAATAATTTTTCTCCTAATACTAGCAACACGGAGGTTCGCCGATGGAAATCACAACAACCCAATATAAGAGCTGTGATCTGGTCAAAGCAAACGGGCGTGTGGACAGTTATACGGCTCCCGATCTGGACAAGGCTTTGGAAGAGATTATCAACGCGGGTCACTATAAAATCGTATTGAACATGAGCGACGTTGAATTTATATCCAGCGCCGGTCTACGTGTGCTCATCAGCACACAAAAAAAATGCAAAAAGCTCAACCGCGGCGAACTCGTCTTGTCTGCAGTTCCCGAGCGTGTGTACACCGCTTTGGATTTGGCGGGCTTCATTCCTCTTTTCAAGATCACCGAAAATGACACCGATGCCGTCGGTTTGTTTTAATATAAATAACGGGGATAACCGGCAGCAGCCCAAGCTATGACCGAAAAAAATCCGAATATAAACTTAACTCGAGAGCAGGCGAATGTAGCACCAAAAAAATCAACTCAATCGGCAACTTTCCCCGCTCAATTCAAAAGCCTCGACGAAGTACGAGAGTTCGCCGCCCGGCAAGCTGAAGCGTGTGGTTTTGAGCCAGATGAGATATTCGCCGTCAAAATGGCAGTTGATGAAGGTTTTACCAACATCATCGAACACGCATACGGTGGAGAGTGCCAGGAAGAGGTTGAGTGTTCATGCCAAACCAATGACGAAGGTCTTACGATCACCCTGATAGATTGTGGTCAACCTTTTAATCCATTAGAAGTGCCTGAGCCCGATTTGGAATCTGATCTCGATGATCGCATGATCGGAGGCTTAGGCGTATTTTTTATCCGTCAACTCATGGATGAAGTCAGCTTTAACTTCATTCCAAAATCGGAGGGGGAGGGTGAATGCAACGTCCTCACAATGATAAAGCGTAAGAAGAGTACAGATTGAACGAAAGCTGGCACTTAGAGCAACTATCCCTGGTGCGCCAGGTAAGCGCCGAAATCGTCAACCTGCGTGATCTGGACGAGCTTTCCCGCCGGGTTGTAAAACTAATCCAGCACAGCTTTAATTTCTATTACACAGCCATATTCACACTGGAACCCGGGCAGGATGTCTTGCGATTCCGAGCCAGCGCTGGTCCGGTACGCTCGAACGACACCCCCAATGAAGGTGCTTCTGGAGAGATGCGTGCGCCTGCCTTAGCAATCCGACTGGGGGAGGGCATTATCGGTCACGTCGCCCTGACCGGGCAGGAACTGGTGGCAAACGATGTCCGCCTCGAAGCTAGCTATCTGGATGAAGAAATGCTTCCGGAGACTCGTTCTGAAGTTACACTACCGTTAAAGATCGAAGAGCGCGTGCTCGGCGTGCTTGACATTCAAAGCGACCAACCACAGTGTTTTCAAGAAACTGACATGCTCACTTTGAGAGCTCTGGCAGGGAATATCGCTGTGGCTGTTGAAGGCGCGCGCATGTACAGCGCCTTACAACGTCACACTGACCATCTGGCGACGATCTCAGAGGTGAGCAGAGCGATCACTTCGATCTTAGACAAGGATGAACTGTTCACTAAAGTGGTAACCCTGATCCAAAAACGGTTCGGTTACCCTTTTGTGCACCTGTTCGCTGTACAACCGGAGCACCACAATATTGTTTACAAAGCTGGCAGCGGCTCGTATAGCCAGGAGTTTCTAAAAGGAGACCTTGTTTACGATATTGGTGATCCAGAGGGCATCATCCCCTGGATTGCACGACATGCTGAGACCGTATTGGCAAACGATGTGGAGTTAGAGCCACGCTACCGTTCCTCAGGCTTATCGCCCGACGAGACCCTCTCCGAGCTGGCAGTACCCGTGATCTTTGACGAAACAGTTTTGGGGGTGCTTGATGTCCAGAGCGATCACCGGTATGCCTTTGATGATGAAGACCGCTTTGTGTTCGAAGCACTGGCGGATAACATCGCGATCGCGATGCGCAATGCGGCTTTATATCACTCGGAACAATGGCGCCGCCAGGCAGCCGATAGCTTGAGCGAAGTTGCCGGGCTGCTTTCCGAAGACGTAGACCTGGATGTTATCCTTGAATCAGCTCTCACTGAACTGGAGCGTTTATTGCCGCTGGACGTGGCGGCAATCTGGCTGTTGGATGAAAACACTCCAGCAGACTCGCTTTTAGACAGACCGCCCCTGCGCCTTGCTTCAGTCCACGGCATGGGCAGCGAGGCTCTCGAAAGGTATATTGGCTCGAGTCCAGAAGAGATAGAACAATCCTATGCTCAATATGAACTGACAGGAAAGCCACAACCTACATCCACATGGCTTGGGGAAGCCATCCGAGCCGGTCACCCAATAGTCCGTACCCCGCAGTCACCTTACGAACCGCTGGGAGCTGCCCTGGACTTCCCGCCCAATTATTCCGCTATAACCGCGCCGCTGCGAGTTGGCGAACAGGAACTGGGTGTGCTCACCTTAGCCCACCGTACTCCAGGGAGGTATGGGGGTGGAGCGCGGGCATTGACGACTACTTTTGCAAATTATGCTGCGGTAGCTATTGGAAACGCGCGCCTCTATGAAGCCGCCTACGAGCAAGCATGGATTTCTACAATGCTGCTGCAGGTCTCAGAAACGCTCCAGTCACTGACTAATCTGAATGATCTGCTGACCACTGTTATTGATTTCACACCCATGTTGGCTGGAGTAAAGGGGTCCATCCTTTATTTATTAGATGACGACGGGACATTTATGCCCGCCGCGGCTTCGGGACTGACCACTGCGCAGCAAACCGACTTTGAGCACTGGCGCTTCGCTCCCGGCGATGTCCCAGCTCTGGACCAACTGATCACAGAACGCCAGCCCGTGATCCTCAGCCTGGATGAAGATGACGCATCCCTGTACGGCATTTTCTACGCTGATGAAGGTGACCAACATCCCCCCAATTCCGAGTTGTTCGTTCTGGTGCCGCTCATGACACATAATGAAATTTTGGGGGCATTCTTGATCCACTACAGCAGCGAACCGACCGGGAGTCAACCCGGTAAGGGGTTGGAACCATTCTTTGATGAGACTCTCCCAGTTGTCCAGGGGATTGCTAACCAGACAGCGACCGCAGTAGAGAATATTCGCTTGCTTAAATCTCAAAAGGAAGAAGCCTACCTTTCAGTAGCACTGCTGCAGGTTGCCCAGGCGGTTGTCAGCGCCCAGGACCTGAATGAGATCCTGGGATCTATTGTTCGCATCACCCCGATTTTAGTAGGTGTAGAGCGTGCAGCTATATATTTATTTGATAAAGCCAGCTCAACCTTCCATCTTGGGGAAGCCTACGGTTTCCCTCCTGCCGCAGAGGATGTAAACACGGTCACTCCCGCTGAATTCCCGCTTCTAGATGCCGTCCAAAAAGGGGATGAAGTGTTAGCCGCCCCACTTTCCCCCACTGAGGAAGAATCCAGCAGCGTTACCGAGGTGTGGAGCAGGTATGATGCATCTAACATCAAAAAAACCAACGAATTGCTTGAAAGTAAAGATCGCCTGCTGATTGCTTTCCCACTGTCCGTGAAAGAAGATTTCCTCGGGGCTCTCCTGGTTGAAGAGCGGCACCCAGCTCCTGTTGAAAGCCATTACAGTCGTGACTCCATCTGGCAGACGCGCGAGAAGCGCTTAGAAATCATCACTGGAATCTCCCAGCAAGCTGCTATGGCGATTCAAAACGACCACCTGCAGCAAGTAATGTTTGAACGTGAGCGTTTGGAGCGCGAAATGCAGTATGCGCGCGAGATTCAAAAGATGTTCTTGCCCCGCAGATTACCCGATTTGCACGGCTGGGATTATGAAGTCCTGTGGCGAACAGCGCGCCAGGTTGGCGGCGATTTTTACGACATTTTTGAGCTTCCCAACAAGCGTCTGGGGGTGATCATTGCCGACGTGGCTGACAAAGGGATGCCAGCCGCTTTGTTTATGTCCATGATACGCTCTCTGGTTCGTGAAACTGTACAGCAGTTTGATGACCCAGCAGAAGTGTTGGAATATGTAAACGAGATAATTCTTCCCGATGCCCAGAAAGGCATGTTCGTCACCATGGTGTACGGCGTCTTGTGCCTTGAAACCGGTGAATTCAAGTATGCAAATGCCGGGCACAATCTGCCTCTAATATTACGCCTCAGATCGGACGAATTAGAACATCTGGAGGGGGGAGGCATGGCGCTGGGTGTGATGGATGGGTTCCAGATCAGGGGCAAAACTGCCCTGCTGGACCACGGCGACTGCCTGATTATGTATACCGATGGCATTACCGAAGCATTTTCCCCAGGCGGTCAAATCTATGGCGAAGATCGTTTGAGCACTGCAATCCAGGACGTACGCAAACATGCTCCTAATGAGCCTGAGGGCACAACAAATCTCGCCAAGATCGTCCTGGAGGCTATTGACCAATCCGTAAGTTCGTTTATTAGCGCTGACTCTCTCTCCGATGACCAGACTCTGGTGGTATTCAGCCGCCAAACTCCGCAGGAATAAAAAAAATCACCGGACGTGGGGGGGGCACGCCCGGCAATTTAAGGAGGGTCACCAGAAGCCCAACACAGAGTACGTGCTGATAGCTTACCGATGACACGACACCTGTTATACCAATAAATGGGAGTGCAGGTGTCGGCGGCATAAATATACCCTATTTTGGTCTAAACGGCATTAGAAATGAATTAGAAATCGCTGACTGAGTTTATCCGAATATTAACTCTCAATCTCTCCCTCATCCCCCGAATTAAAAATCTGCAGCCAATCTTCCAACTCCTGTGGGCTGAGATTTGCCTCTGTGCCCTTGCCCTGCTCCTGTCCATTATCAAAACGAACGCTTGTCAAGTAAACGGCATACTCTTCAGACGAGAGAACCCGGGCCCTTTTAGCGCGCGCTGCGGTTTGTACGGCATGGTCAGAACTCACCACCGTGTAATTGCGTGCTGAACCCCCCAGGCGGTCCAATTTTGCACTAATAGCGTCATCCGCAGTTCTCCCCTGGCGGACAAACCTGGCGGTTACGGAGCCAAAGTTACGCGCCCGCGTTCCACCCGGTGGAGCGTTATCGAAAAATACTTCCACCTGCTTTCGTTCCCGGCGGCAGAACTCTTGCAACAGCTCTATCAACTGATTCTCATCATCGATTTCATCCAGGGAGATGCCGGGTATTTTTGGGATCAAATTGTGACCGTCAATGATGTAAGGCATACACTTTATCCTGTTTGCAAAGTGCCATAGGTGCGAGCGCGTTCGTTTCACGCTCCATCCAAAGGCAGTCTTACTAAAAGTCCCTACATTGTATTTATAAAGTCGCCACACGTCAATTAAAAAATATGCTATCATTTCCCGTGGAGAGTACAACATGAAGGGTTGGAAGCGCTTGCTCTATTACCTGATGATAAATGTGCTGGTCTCCGCATGCACGATTCTCACGATTCTGGTGGCATGGGAACGCACACACAACACGCTGCCGGGCAGTTTAATCTCCGCGATCCGCGGTACTGATCTCGATCCAGCAGCCGCTAGCGCCACCCCACGTCCCGAGAATGATCTCCTCCCAGAAGCCACACCCACAGAGTCCTTTTTCGTTTACCAGGTAGTGTCGGGGGATACTTTTGAGAGCATCGCAGAAGAATATGACATGAGTGCGGAAGAGTTAATCGCTATTAACGGTTTCACCCAATCTCAGCCCCTGGGAGAGGGAGAAGTTCTGCGAATACCCGTACACCCCAAAGGGAGCGTGGTCATAGACAGCGTGATCGGCGCCGGTGATTTGGAAACGGAGAGCGTGCTCCTCAAGCATCATGGTGATGGCGAGCTCTCGCTCAGCGGCTGGCGCTTAGAAAATCAGGAGGGTGGCATTTATATTTTCCCCCAGGTACCTGAGTTGGTGCTTTACAAAAACGGTGCTGTCTATGTGCACACGCGCTCTGGCGCTAACTCCGTGGTGGACCTGTACGGTGGTCTGAATAGTCCGGTCTGGCATTCTGGCGAAGAGGTGACACTGCGAGATGCAGCAGGTAATATACGCTCAACCTACACCATACCATAAAGGTCTTACTTCCCACCAATTTCAAGGCGCCAGGTTGAACAGAACAAAAAAAATAATATCTATCACCGAAAAAAAGAAGACATAAGGTTGACCTCATGGAATCTCTCTGATAGACTCTTAACATGACCCTAGCTCTATACCGCAAATGGCGCCCCCAAACCTGGGATGAAGTGATCGGTCAGGATCACGTAGTCGACACACTTTGCAACGCTTTAAAGGCTGAGCGGATCGTGCACGCCTACCTGTTAGCTGGGCCGCGCGGCACCGGCAAGACCAGCGCCGCTCGCTTACTGGCAAAGACCGTCAACTGCCTATCTGAAGACCCGGTGCAGCGACCGTGCGGGGAATGCGAACACTGCCAGGCTCTCAATGAAGGTCGCTTCTTAGATCTGATCGAAATCGATGCGGCCTCCAACACCAGTGTGGACGATGTGCGTAACCTGCGCGACAAGATCAACTTCCTCCCCAACCAGGGTCGCTACAAGGTTTACATCATAGATGAAGTCCACATGCTCTCCACAGCGGCTTTCAATGCCCTGCTGAAGACCCTGGAAGAGCCGCCTGCGCATGCCATTTTCGTACTGGCGACCACCGAAGCGCACAAGATTCCAGCCACAGTGACCTCCCGCTGCCAGCGCCACGAGTTCCGGCGCATATCTATCGATGAGATCATCGCCCAATTAAAAAAGATGGCCCAAAGCGAGGGCATCCAAGCGGGTGATGAGGCCATGGAACTGATCGCCCGCCAGGCTACCGGCTCGATGCGCGACGCCATATCGCTGCTCGACCAGTTGGCTTCCACCGGCAAGGAGATCACCCTGGGGATGGCTCAGGATGTGCTGGGCACCGCCACCAGCCAATCAGTTTTGGACTTAATGGATGCAGTTATTTCGAAGGAAGCCCCTGCTGGTTTTGACCAAATTCACACCACATTGGACGCCGGGGGCGACCCGCGCCAGTTTGCGCGCCAGATCGTGGATTATCTGCGAGGTCTGCTTTTAATGAACATGGGCAACAAGGAGCAGAGTAAAGATACTGCAGATGTGAAACTACAGATGGAAAAGCACGCCGATCAGTTAAGCGTCGATAAACTCCTGGACCTGATCCGGGTCTTCAACCACGCTGCCTACGAGGCGCGCGCCTCCTGGCAGCCTGCCCTGCCGCTTGAAATGGCCTTTCTGGAGGCAATTGAAACCACATCTGCACCTGTACAGATAAAAGAGGCTCCAGCACAGAGGGCGCCAGAGAGAAAGACCCCAGCTAAAGCTGTAAAGGCAGCCCAAAAAACACAAGAGCCAGCCATCGAAGTAAGCCCCCAGGATCAGGAAGCAATGCAGTCTCTCAATGCGGCATGGGGAGAGATCATAAAACAGGTTCGCCGGGACAACCCCAAGGCATACGGTCTGCTCAATTCAACAAAATCGCGCTACATCAAGGGCAACCAGGTAGTGCTGTGCTTCAATTCCGAAATAGTAAAACAGTTGATGGAAAAAGAAGCTAACCTCGAAATCTTCCGCCATATCCTGGTACAGGTTCTTCAAAAAGACCTGATTGTGCGCTGCGAAGTGGATTCCACCAAACGCAACACCATCCCGCCTGAATTAGGCGATGATGGCATGGTGGCGGCGGCAGTGCGCGACCTGGGCGCCGAAATTGTAGACATCCAATAATTATTTGCGGAGGAATATATGGCAAAGGGATTCAAAGGTGGAAAACTACCCAGCCCGACGAATATGATGGGGCAATTGCAAAAGATGCAGGAACAGATGCAAGAGATCCAAGCTCAACTTACTGAAGAGACTGTATCCGCTGCTGCGGGCGGCGGTGCGGTCACGGTAACCGTGACGGGCGACCAACGCTGCCGTGCAATCCATATAGACCCCGATGTGCTGCAGGACGTTGATGCAGAAATGCTGCAGGACATGATCCTGACGGCTTTCAACAGCGCATTGGACCAATCGCGTGAGTTGGCTGCTGAACGTATGGGACCGCTGACAGGCGGTTTGCCCTTCTAGATGTCCCTCCCAGAACCGATCCAAAATCTGATCAATAACTTTTCACGCCTGCCGGGAATCGGCCCCAAAACCGCCTCCCGGTTGACGTTCTTCCTGCTGCGCGCCCCCGAAGACCTGGCGCGCGACCTGGGCGAATCGCTGCTGGAGTTGAAGTCCGGCACCACATTCTGCCGTACCTGCTTTAACATCACCGCTTCCGGTCGCGACGAATGCGAAATCTGCACAAGCATGGAGCGGGATGGAGCGCACGTCTGCGTGGTAGAGGAGCCGCTCGACATGCTGGCGCTGGAACGCACGGGTGGTTATCTGGGGCGCTACCACGTGCTGCACGGAGCGCTATCACCGATTGACGGTATTGGACCTGAAGACCTGAAGATTCGCGAGCTGGTCGAGCGTGTGAAGGATGGTGGAATAAAGGAGATCATCCTGGCGACCAACCCCAGCATGGAGGGTGATTATACCGCTGCCTATATCGTGCAGCAATTAGAACCCCTGGACGTGCAGCTGACGCGCCTGGCGCGCGGCCTGCCGGTGGGAGGAGATTTGGAATATGCCGACCAGAGCACGCTGCTGAGGGCACTGGATGGCAGGCAGGAGATGGGGTAGAAAATTACAGCCCTTTTTACGATCCGGCGCAACCCTCGTACATGACCGGCTTCATCTAGCGTGGTATCAGGTGTATTACGCTGGCTTTGAAAGTCGCGCTCACCGTTTTACCTTCCACCAACCCTAAATCTTCAGTCGAGGCGCGCGTGATCAAAGCTACCAGCGGAAATCCGCAGTCGACCTGGAC
>JAUWPO010000046.1 GCA_030611505.1 Chloroflexota bacterium | reverse complement strand
CCCCCCAAAGTAGCTAACGGACATGTATGGTACGACAACATCGCTACTCGCAAATATCACCTCTCTTGCCTTTCACACTCAACCCTTGTATAATTTGGCACACATACAAACCGCCACCTTAGCTCAGTTGGTAGAGCAGCGTATTCGTAATGCGCAGGTCGTGGGTTCGATCCCCACAGGTGGCTCTTACCCGGCAACGCCAAAACCAGGCGTTGCATTTATTTACAGGCTTTTCTTTGACCCTAAATCTGTCGCTATCCAGTATAATTTGAATATGCCTAAACGCGCAACCCCTCTTGTAGTTGGAATCGCCGGCGGCTCTGGTTCAGGTAAAACCACGCTCGCAGATCTTATCATTGAACGAGTTGGACCAGACCGGATAGCCTACCTACTGCACGACGCGTACTACAAGGATTTGAGCGATCTACCTCCAAATCAAAGGGCAGCCATTAACTTTGACCACCCCAATTCTCTAGATACAGAACTGCTCAATCTACATATCCAGCAATTAAAGAACCACCAACCCATTGACCTGCCAGAATACGATTTCAAGACTCACAGCCGCACAGAGAAAACTTACCGCATCGAACCACGACCTGTGATTATAGTGGAGGGCATCCTTATCTTTGCTGAAATCTCATTGCGCAGCCTTTTAGAAGTAAAAATATTCGTAGATACGGACCCCGATATTCGGTTTATCCGCCGGCTCGAGAGAGACATAAACGAACGGGGACGGACGACCGAGTCGGTGATCAAGCAGTATCTGGCGACAGTGCGCCCCATGCATCTTGAGTTCGTCGAACCCTCAAAACGATACGCTGATGTGATCATCCCCGAAGGGGGACTTAATGCGGTTGCTATGGAGATGGTCGTCGCTCGCCTGGAATCATTGCTGCGATTAGACCAGGTTATGAGGCAGGATTAGCCCAATATAACCACGCTTCCATTTACCATCCACATGACAGCCAAGCAACGACTGACGCTCGCTCGCATCCTTGCACTTATACTGGTCATTATGATCAGTATTTTCGTGTATTCCATTCGCGACCAGGCTAAGGAACTAGCCAAATTCGGTTACGCCGGCATCTTCCTGCTCTCAATGCTCGCTAATGCAACTGTCCTATTGCCTGCTCCGGGGATCTTATTCGTCTTCGCAATGGGCGCTGTTTTCGATCCATTTTGGGTTGCAATCGCTGCCGGTTTAGGAGCCGCGATCGGAGAACTCACCGGTTACCTGGCGGGATTCAGCGGACAAGGTGTGGTAGAGAATACTGATTACTATGATAGATTGTTACACTGGATGGATAAACATAAGCGTCTCAGCAACCTGGCACTGACAGTCCTGGCTTTCATCCCAAACCCGTTCTTCGATTTGGCAGGTATGGCCGCCGGAGCATTAAAAATTCCGGTCTTTCGTTTTCTTTTCTTCGTAGCAATAGGACAGATCCTGAAAATGATGATGTTTGCATACGCAGGGGCATCGTCGTTGAATTGGTTTTATAATTAGTGATTACGAATCAAGTGATAAGGGAAATGAGATTAGGTAATAAAGGAGATAATCATGGAAGGTTTTGCTCACATCAATAATTATTTGGACACCCATCTAGATAAAAGCATCAACGAATTATCGCGTCTGGTGGCTCAACCAAGTGTATCGGCTCAAAATTGGGGTTTACCCGAATGCGCCGACCTGGTGGCAGATATGCTCCATGCCCGCGGGTTCGATATACAGATCATGACTACAGATGGAGCACCGGTCGTTTTCGCTGAGCGCTCCGGGCGAAGCGATAGAACGATGCTGATATACAATCACTACGATGTCCAACCTCCCGAACCCCTCGATCTATGGGATAGCCCACCCTTTGAACCATCGTTGCGAGATGGGAAACTCTATGGACGTGGAGTAGCTGATGATAAAGGTCCGATCGTCAGCCGGCTCCTTGCTATTGACGCCTTGCTGGAACAAGACGGCGAACTACCGTGCAATATTAAATTCATCATCGAGGGTGAAGAGGAGACCAGCAGCGTTCACCTGCATGATTTTGTGGAACAAAATCAGGAACTGTTAGCCGCAGATGCCTGCATCTGGGAATTCGGCGGCGTTGACCATCGCGAAACGCCCATGCAGTATCTGGGGCTGCGCGGCATTTGTTATGTGGAGCTTTCTGTGGAAACCGCCAAAGTGGATACCCATTCCGGTACGGGAGGTTCCATCTTCCCCAACGCCGCCTGGAGATTGGTATGGGCATTAAGAAGCCTTAAGGGATCCGATGGACGCATCCGCATCCCCGGTTTTTATGACCCGGTTATACAACCCAGCCCACGCGATCGCCAGTATATGGCAGCCCTCCCCGAGGTCGCCGATGAATTCAAAGAGCGCTTTGGAGTGAAGTATTTCCTCAAGGGACTGACAGGCGGTGTCGATTTACGCATCGCGGAGGTCTTTGAGCCTACCTGCACGATATGCGGGTTGACATCCGGCTACCAGGGACCCGGCTCGAAAACCGTCCTCCCAGCGCGTGCCTCCGCCAAGGTAGATTTCCGCCTGGTGCCGGACCAACACCCTCTGGAGATACTTGACCAGCTTAGAATACACCTGGATAATCAAGGTTTCGACGATGTTCAGATAGAGTATCTCGGGGGCGAGCCGCCTGCCCGGACTGACCCGGACGATCCCTTCGTCAAACTGGTCGTCGAAACTGCCGAACCCGTGTACAGTCGTCCCATGCAGATCGTTCCTATGGTAGGTGGCTCTGGTCCGAGTTACCTATTTGTTCATTTGTTGAAACTGCCGGTCGTTACCGCTGGTCCCGGTTATCCCGGATCACTGGCTCATGCTCCAAATGAAAACCTGCGCCTGGATCTGTACTTGAAACATGCCAAACATATGGTGCATATCCTGAAAGCTTTTGGGGAAGCATAATATTACTGCGGGCAAAGCCGTAATTGCCTGGATAATTCTAAGGTAATTTCATAAACCCTTCGGATCTTGAAAAAGGATCTGGTACATAGTCAACATTATCCTGATTTATGTCATACTTAGGAGTCTGTCGCAGGGTCAGTACAAGCATCGCAATGACATTCCATCCGAATCAATGTGACTAACATCTAGAATCTAATTGAATCTAAATCAAAAACAGGAAGGCTAACATATGGAAGATATACGAGTTGTGATTGTTGAAGATGATCCCTTTGCACGGAATTGGATGTCGATGCTGGCGGCTCGCGATTTACGGACTCGCGTGGTTGGCGAGGTAGAAGAACCATCAGAAATAATCTCAATTCTTGAAAGAAGAACTGAGCGAATCGATTTAATACTCCTGGATACTGACATTCCAGGTGGAGAAAATTGGATTCCGCGCATACGGAGGGCATTAAAATCGTCCAATCGCTTCCCAACCATCCTGTGCACGGGCATCAAGCCCAACGGAAGAGTACTGGTTCAACTGACAGATCCGTTTTTCAGAGGTTACATACTAAAAGGGGAAATCCTTAATTCATTAGCATGGGCGGTGGCTTTGGCTGTAGAAGGAAATTGGATTATCACAGACAGTATCCAAGCCTTATCATCATCCCTCAGTTTCACTCTTCCAAAACCGTGCATTATGCTGGAGGGACGTTACGCGGTCCAAAACCTCACCCCACACCAAGCACACGTCGCTCGTCTAGCGTTCCTATTCAGTATGGAAAGGCGCGACCTGGCTGACGAACTGGGCGTGACGGAAGACTGGGGATACGGGTTGGTCAGCGCGGTTTACGAAAAGATCGGTTTAAAAGACATCCTTTCAAACGATGTGGATTTAAGCGGATACCTTGGAAATCACGAACTGCTCACTTCGCATTTTGAACAAATTAAAGAGGAGTCAAGGGGATCAGGGAAAGCACGTGATATGGAAACGCTTGCTTTTCACCTGCTGACCATGCCTGAAATGAGGGAACTGTAAAGAAACCCAATATTATCTAGGGTTATGTGAGCCGAATTAAGATATTGTGACATCGTGACGTTAAAAAATCTGCTCCGTCGTAAAATTCGCACACTGCTAACCGTGTTGGGCATCAGCATTGGTGTAGCGGCTATTGTAGCATTAAGTGCACTGGCAGCCGGACTTGAAACAGGCTACAATGCCATGCTTACTGGAAGCAAGGCGGATCTAATCCTAAGCCAACCCGACACTTTCGACATCAGCTACAGCTCTATCGATGAATCTGTTGGGGCAGGACTTCTGGCTGCCCCAGAAGTTGCTGAAGTGAGCGGAATGATCCAAGGTTTTACACAGGCGGAGGGGGAACCTATTTTCTTTGTTTTCGGATACCCAAAAGACAGTTTTATACTAGGGCGTTTTCAGATTGTCGATGGTGTTGATCTCAACTCACGCGAAGCCCAAAAAGCACGACCCAAATCAATATTATTGGGTTTGAGCGCAGCAGAAGTGCTGGATAAAGGCGTAGGAGATACACTACGAATAACGGGCAGCGCTTTCCGTATTGTCGGCATTTACCAAACAGGGGATATATTCGAGGACAGCGGTGCGATCCTGGATCTCTCCGAGGCGCAGGCTTTGGTCGGTAAGCCCAGGCAGGTCAGTTTATTCTACATACGGTTAAAAGACACCAGCCTGAACCAACGCTTTATTCAACGAGTCGAACGCCTATACCCCGATCTTTCACTTTCTGGAATTCAGGAATTCGCCGACCAGCAATCGATGAGCGATATGTTACGCGGTTACGTATGGGCGATCGGTGGTTTGGCGATAGTTATCGGCGGCGTGGGAATGATGAACGCTCAATTAATGTCTGTGATGGAACGCACACGCGAAATTGGCGTTTTTCGCGCCGTCGGTTGGAGCAAAATGCGGGTTATGTGGCTGATCCTGGGCGAATCGATCGCGGTCAGCATAATCGGTGGTGTGATCGGTGTTGGATTAGGATGGCTGCTTCTCTATTTGTTATCCAGACAAACCGTGCTATTAGGAGGCGGTACTAACAGCATCAATGCCGACTTGCTGATCCAAGCATTTTCTATTGTGATTTTATTGGGTTTAGTGGGTGGATTATATCCCGCCTGGCGGGCCTCACGGATGCAACCTGTGGAAGCGCTACAATACGAGGGCGGCAGCTCAGGGGGTAAAGTGCGCAGGCTGCCGGTAGGTGGAATGGCAGTTCAAAGCCTGGTGCAGCGCTCCGCCCGCACCCTTCTCACCCTGGCCGCAATTGGCTTAACAGTTGGTTCTATCATTGCCATAGAAAGTGTGATCCGGGGCGTATCGGAAGAATTCACCAACATGTTCACCGGTAACAATATCGAGATCATGGTCCGCCAGGCTGATATCGCCGATACCAGCTTGAGCGCTGTTGATGAGCGTACCGGGGATAAGATCGCCGCCCTGCCCGAAGTAAAAAGCGCCAGCGGTATGATCTTTTCCGCAGTAATGATGCCAGAAGCCGGGGGGTTTTTTATCCTGCAAGGATATAACCCCAACGAAGCGGCGATCCAACGTTTCAAGATCGTAGAGGGGAACCCGCTGTCGGGCAACCACCAGATCATTTTAGGACGCACAATCGCCGATACACTCAAACTGGGTGTGGGAGATAATTTAGATTTAAGCAGTTTGAGGTATAAGATCACAGGTATATTTGAGTCAGGCATAAGTTGGGAAGAACTGGGTGGTGTTATATCGCTTCGGGATGCTCAGTCGTTCGCCGGTCGACCGCGCAAATCATCAATGTATGCGGTCAAATTAAACGATCCTTCCCAGGCGGAGGGGGTTGTGACTAAGATCAATAACCAATTCCCGGATGTTCACGCTGCCTTAGCCGGAGATTTTGTCGAGCAGCTTCCCGATATGGAATCTTCAGAAGCAATCACAAACGCGATTTCATTCCTTGCAATCCTGATCGGTGGTGTAGGAGTGCTGAACACAATGCTTATGGCTGTTTTTGAGCGTACACGTGAAATTGGCGTCCTGAGAGCCTTAGGCTGGCGGAGGCGCGCTATATTGAGCCTGATCCTGAAAGAGGCGCTGCTTATTGGATTGTTAGGTGGAATCGCTGGAATTGGAACCGCACTGCTGATGATTTTCTTGCTCCAACAGGTGCCAATGGTCGGCAGTTACCTGACACCCATTTGGGATTGGGAGGTGTTTGTGCGCGCTATCCTCATCGCGTTGATGCTCGGTTTATTGGGTGGCTTGTACCCGGCATACCGGGCCACGCGTTTGCAGCCCGTCGAAGCACTCAGGTACGAATAAAATTATCTAGAATTATCATAGATCTGGAAAATTAAAGTTTGGAAAACAAGATTACGACTTATAGATGTCAAACAATTATTGAAGGAGAAACTATGCCTCAAATTAAGAACCTTATGAAAACAACTGGCCTGGCAGTATTGCTGATATTTCTAACAGCGGCTTGCAGTGTGTTCCCTTCTCAAGAAACTCCGACTGAAGAACCCATGGAGGTTGAGGAGTCTGCACCACTTATCAACGCAACAGGAATTGTTATCCCAGCCGAATGGACGACACTGAGCATGTCCACTGCAGGGCTTGTGGATGAAGTTTTTGTGGAAAAAGGCGATCAAGTTGATGAAAGACAGGTGCTAGTACACTTGAAAGGCAAGGAAGACCTGCAAGCGGCGATTACAGCTTCAGAATTTGAAGTCGCATCTGCGGAAAAAGCATTGGATGACTTATATGAAAATGCAGAAACCATCCTCTCTCAAAAGCAGGAGGAGGTAGCAGTCGCCGCCAGGCAAGTGCGTGACGCTCAATACCAATTAGATAATTTTACAGTACCTATTGGCCAGGCAGACCTGGAAACAATGGAAGCTTTCGATCTGATGAAAGAAAAGTTGGATCAGGCACGCACAGCTTTTGAACCGTATAAGCACTTATCATCCGGCAATCCTACTCGGAAAAACCTCAAAGAAGATTTGGAGGAAGCGCAAAGTGATTACGATACAGCAGTCAAACGACTGGAGTATGAAAACGAATTAAAAGCAGCCGAAGCCAATCTCAGAAGAGCCAGAGAGGATTTCGACATCTACGTAGACGGTCCCGATCCGGCTGAGGTTAAATTGGCTGAAACTCGTCTGAATAATGCAAATGCCTCTCTGAATGCTGCCAAAGCAGCCCTCGAGGATTTAGAACTGCTCTCCCGATTCGACGGAACGGTGAGTGATGTTCTGGTTCATGCAGGCGAGTGGGTCATGCCAGGACAACCGGTTTTGATATTGGCAGACCTGGAGAATTTACGCGTGGAGACTACTGATCTTAACGAGATCGACGCAGCGCGGGTTAATGTCGCAGATCCTGTCATCGTTACTTTCGATGCGCTTCCGGACGTGGTCGTTAATGGCACCGTTGACAGCATTGCTCCCAAAGCCTCCGCAGGTTCGGGTGTAAATTACACGTTAATAATTTTGCTGGATGAAATCCCGGAACAGCTGCGATGGGACATGACCGCCTTCGTTGACATTCAGGTTGAGTAGAAATCTAAATCCATGCCTGTGGCAAAGTTCGTTGGCGAAACGAGTAATGATCGGGGCAATATTATTGGAGAAATTATGAGCGAAACAACCACATGGATGATCGAAACAATAGACCTATCGCGAATTTACCGCAATGGTGATGAAATCCGAGCCCTTGACACCGTCAACATGCATGTCTCACCCGGAGAGTTAGTAACCGTAATGGGACCAAGTGGAAGTGGGAAAAGCACGCTCTTGAATGTTATCGGTGCTTTAGACCTGCCAACAAGCGGACAAGTGTACGTTAACGGGCATGAGGTTACGAAAATCCGGAATAAGGATGCTTTCCGTTCAAGTACAATCGGCTTCATATTCCAATTACACAACTTAATACCAACCCTGAATGCGCGTGAAAACATCGAAGTCCCAATGAGGGGACATCTTGGAGCGCGAGCACGCAAAAAACGGGCCGAGGAACTGCTTGAACTGGTCGATTTGGCGGATCGTATGAACCACCTCCCGAATCAGTTATCCGGCGGGCAGCGGCAGCGAGTAGCCGTAGCCCGAGCTTTGGCGAACAATCCTCCCCTGGTGCTCGCCGACGAGCCTACGGGCAGCCTGGATACAAAAGCCAGTCTGGAGCTGATGAACCTGTTAAAAGACCTCAGCCAGAGCCAAGGAACCACTTTCATTGTGGTGACCCATGACCTGAATGTCGCCCGCCAGACGGAGCGGGTTTTGGTCATGGAAGATGGCAAAATCGTCCGTCAAGACATAATTGGCTCGCCTATTGAGGAGGATTTAAAACAATGGCAGCATTCACGATTAGGTCAGCGTATTTTAGCTCGAGATGAGGCACTGCTCTCCAATTTAGAGCTGAGCACGCATCAAATCGAAGCCTTACAAAAAGTTCTTGCCCCCACCAACGGATAGCCAACAACGGTTAAACCACAAGCACTATCCGGAGTTCTAAGAACTCCGGATGTTTTTTTTTATTCTAAGTCCGGATTCCCACGACCACAGGAAGATCAAGCAGCAGATATGCTGCGGCATTATTATGATAATCCAGTCGCTGTACAGAAGTGCCACTACTGAACTTCTCGAGTGTGTTGATCTCTTGTCCTGAACCTTATCCTGAGTGCAAAGAAGGACTATGAAAGACTCATCCGTATGATTTACATCGGGATCATTTTGACTCTGTACTAGCAATCTAACAATGGTAAGTTGCACGGTATAATTCTCATCATGGACTCAATAGTTGCCCTGGATATCGAAACTACAGGTCTTGACCCAGCTAAAGATGCCATTATTGATATCGGTGCTGTACGATTCAACGATCGCAGGGTTGAAGATGAATGGTCAACCCTCATTCACCCAGGGCGCCGAATCCCGCCCTTCATCACACAATTGACCGGTATTACCGACCAAATGATCTTGAACGCACCCTCGCTTCAAGATATGCAGTCGGATCTAGCAGATTTCGTGGGTGATTCCCCGATCGTCGGTCATAACATAAAATTCGACCTTTCCTTCCTCCGTAGGGGTGACATTTTGAAGGTAAACCAACTGGTTGATACCTACGAATTAGCAGCCGTTTTACTGCCTGGTGCAAGCCGGTACAATCTGAGCGCTCTTACACAGGCTCTTGGTGTACCATTTCCAGCCACTCACAGGGCGCTCGACGACGCGCGTGCCACAAGGGGCATTTTTTTGCGTCTTTGGGACAAAGCTCACGAGCTTCCTCTCAACCTGCTCGCCGAGATCATTCGAATGGGTGAAAAGCTTGAATGGAATGGCTACTGGGTTTTCCGACAGGTTCTCAAAGAGCGGTCCACTGAGATCGTATCACCTCAATCCATCCAGCATCATTTTCAGGGACCATTATTTACAGATAACCTCGATTATCAGCCTCCACCTCTAAAGCCTACTGAAGAAACCATATCTTTGGATACACAAGAAGTCGCTGCCCTGCTGGAATCCGGCGGCGCGTTTGGGCGTAATTTCCCCGAGTTCGAATACCGCCCCCAGCAGGTAGCGATGCTGAACGCCGTGTCTGAAGCGTTATCCGAACAGCGCCATTTATTAGTAGAAGCCGGCACTGGTATCGGAAAGAGCATGGCATATCTCATACCCGCCGCATTGTGGGCTGTCCAAAACGGCAGGCGCATCGTCATTTCAACAAATACGATCAATCTGCAAGATCAATTAATCAATAAAGACATACCCGACGTGCGAAAAACCCTGAAGATTGATTTACATGCAACAGTTCTTAAGGGTCGTTCCAATTATTTATGCCCACGTCGTCTGGAGAATATGCGCCGGCGTGGACCAGAGAATGTTGACGAACTGCGCGTTATAGCAAAAGTGCTGGTCTGGCTGCAGGTCACGAAAACAGGCGACCGGGGGGAAATCAATCTTAACGGTCCTGCCGAACGCCAAGCCTGGATGCGCCTTTCTTCCGAAGATGAAGCCTGCACAACCGAAAACTGTCTTAAACACACTGACGGAGCCTGTCCGTTTTACCGTGTCCACCGGACCGCTCAAAACGCCCATCTGGTGATCGTCAATCACGCATTGTTATTGGCTGACGTCGCGACGGGTAATCGAGTTCTTCCTGAATATGAGTACCTCATCGTAGATGAAGCCCATCATTTGGAGGACGCCACAACCGACGCATTAAGCTACCAGGTTACTCAAAATGATGTGGAGCGATTATTACGCCAACTAGGAGGTAAAAGTGCGGGTGCGCTGGCGTGGCTGTTAGATGAGATTGATGAAGTTCTAAAACCAAGCGAAATCGCAAGTTTCAACGAACTCGTCCAACACGCCACAGATCTGGCATTCCAATTCCAAAATCTGCTACGCCAGTTCTTTAAAAACATCGAGCTCTTCTTGAGTGAGCAGCGCGACGGACATCCTGTGGGTATGTATTCCCATCGAGAACGGATCATTACCGCCACTCGTTCACAACCCGCCTGGTCGGATGTTGAAATTGCATGGGATGAAGCCCAAAACGCCCTGCAGTCATTGATTGATACATTGGCAAAAATTATCCAGGGTGTGGCTGAAGTGAACGATAAATTCCCTGAAGGAGACGAAGAACTCCATAGTACGCTTTCGAATATTTACCGGCGTTTTAGCGAATTCAACGACCAGGTAAGTGCGCTGGTCTTTGAACCTGTAACTGATCGAGTTTATTGGGCAGAAGAAGGACAGAACACATCTCGACTTGCACTGCATGCTGCCCCCTTACATATTGGTTCGCTGATGGAACGCTACGTGTGGCATGAAAAGTCTGCGGTCATTTTAACCTCTGCAACACTGACAACACTCGGGGAGTTTGATTATCTACGCGGCAGATTAAACGCTGAAGATGCATATGAGCTTATGCTCGGGTCACCATTTGATTTTGAAACATCTTCCCTGCTCTACCTGGTAAACGATATCCCAGAGCCAAATGACCGCCAACGTTATCAAAAAGCTGTGGGGCAAGGTTTGATCCGCTTGTGCCAGGCAACAGGCGGTCGCACCCTTGCTTTATTCACATCATACGACCAACTGCGGCGAACTTCGCGGGCAATTACTCCGGTTCTTGCAAAACAAGATATCCAGGTTTATGTTCAAGGGGAAGGTGCTTCGCCCCACTCCCTGCTCGAAACGTTCCGGAATTCCGAACGGGCTGTATTGCTGGGAACGCGCGCATTTTGGGAAGGTGTAGATGTTCCTGGTGAGGCTCTATCTGTACTAGTGATTGTGAAACTGCCCTTCGACGTACCCTCCGATCCAATCATCGCTTCCAGGGCTGAATGCTTCGATGACTCGTTCTACCAGTATTCTCTTCCCGAAGCGATCCTGCGCTTTCGACAGGGTTTTGGGCGCCTGATCCGTTCGCAGAAAGATCGCGGTGTTGTTGCGATCTTCGATCGCCGTGTTATCAGCAAAAAATATGGTCGTTTTTTTATCGAATCGCTGCCTCAATGCACCGTTCAGGTCGGTCCATTGTCGGATTTGCCAGCCAGCGCTTCCCGCTGGTTGAATATCTAGGCTTTAGAAGAATCAATCGGCTTCTGCTGTAGCTTCCATCAACGCCGGGACAGATTAATGTGCTATTTGGTAAGTCATCCTTGATAAAAGCTCGCTACTCCTTCATTATCCGCTGTACCCCCTTATACAGCGCATAAACACCAAAAACCGTAAGCAGCGGAACCAGCGGATGTGCAAAAAGCCACAAACCGGAACGTATGGTGCCCCGCCATCCATTTACGCGCCTGATCTGATCCTCCGGCAGTAAAATTGGATAATCCCATTGGAATTCCTTTAAGTGCCCCATAAATCTCTGGCGAATGCATCCCTCCAAGCTGAAGATGTACAAATCCTCACACCAATACCAGGCTAAACGCAGATCTCGGGAAAGTTCATCCCAATCAAGCGGTCGCATGTCTACAAGTCCAATATCCACACCACCACCTGTACTGCCGATCCCAATCGCCTGTGCCTCCGGCGCATAACTCCCCAGGACTCCTGCTCCATACGGTCGGATAAAACTGGTGTAGATCATCCACACTTCTTTATCAACAGCAATATCAACCACACCAGAGGTTCGCTGGATAAAAGTCGAACGTGCTTTACGTTCATCAGCGATAATGGGGAACTGGTAGCTCTCGACTAGGTATCCATCGGCTTTGATCTGAGCGACTAAATCCTGGTAGTGCATCTTGGCATCTTTGAGCTGCGTTCGACTGAACAACCGACGTATCATATTCTGCAGCAACTGCCGCTTGCTCTCAAACAGCTGTTCAAGCTCCAGGATGTCCGGTTCGATATCCAAACCTATCCCCGCCCATAGCAATCCATTCGCCTCAGTCCAGTCTTTGAACGCTGAGTAATTATCATGAACCAGCGTATAATTCTTGAGATTGAACCAGTAGCCTTGCTCTTTGGGAAGCAGCAACCATCCTATCGCTGGTATTCCGGCTTGATTTAATCTCCGAACCACTCCAGCTCTTCTTGGATTAAAATCCATGATACCCAATGCTACACTTCCATTCAGATCTTTGATATCCTGAATGGTTTCCTCATTTATAAGCTCTTCCAAGGGATCAACTTCCAACTCACAAAAGAATGTCAAACGGGGTGGTGTCATTGATGGATCTCCAATTTCAAATATTGTTCAGAAGTTTTATTGTTATTTTATTTTTTTCAGAGCTTTGAGCAGTTTCTTAACTGCTTTTTCAGAGTAATCATCAGTAAAGAGTTTTACTGCATCCTTTACAGGTATGTTGTCTCCATATGTCTCGCGTAGATACCATTGATGCTCGATGATCCATAAATACAGATCTGTCTCAGTACGCTTTGGAAATTCCTTCAGAACCTCTTGTTCTCGAATTATTTCTACCAATGGTTGGTAGACTTTATCATACCATGAGGCAATCGCTTCCTCATTGGAAACTTCTCTACTCATACTTTCTCCTAAATACCAACGATGAACAGCAATATGCTCTTGTATGCGTTGATATTGCCCTGGGAGTGTCGTATTGATTTCTGCATTCGGTCTGATTTTTTGGATTTGCGTCTCATCTAAGAATAAGACCTTTTCTTGTTGTATGATTAAATTTTCCAACCAGCTGACACGGTTTAACACGTGGAGCATTTTTTTAACCGCAGGAGTCGGATAATTCCTTATGAGATATTTCGATGCAGTCAATTTAGCTTCTTCGTCATTTGATTCGGAGTTTCTTTGGTTTGAGAGACGCAAGTAGCTGAGATAATCCATGATCCACAGTGCAAGGTCAGCCTCGGTTGACCTTGGGATATCATTCAAGATTTCCGTATTTCGGATAACCTCTACCAGGGGTAAATAAATATTGTCATACCAGGATACTAGTACCTCCTCATAAGGAACTTCGGAGCCTTGCTTCTCGCCGAGGTACCATTGGTGAACATCAATGTGAGACAATAATCCATTGTAATATTCGGGAGTGGTCATCTCAATATCTGCGCCAGGTCTTAATTCAGCCAAATTAGTCTTTACCAAGAAATCAGCATATGCTTCTTTTATATCTAAATCATCTAACTTGGTCTCCGTCGTCAGGACAACTGGAACGTTGATCTCCGTAACAAACGCATCTACAAATTCCTGACCTTGTTCGTGCGCTACCGACACCCGGTGATTGCCGTCTTTTACAAAAAATATCTCGCCAATCTTGAATAAATCTACAGGCGGAAGAAATATTTGTTTATAGTGTGCTTTATTGATCGAAACCCAACGAGCTTTAGTTCTCTTCTGAGTCGGCAAGAATGCCCGATCGAAGTCCTGATATCTACCGAAGCTTCCAACGATATTCTGGATGGGTACCTGTTTCAAACCAATATAATGCTGACCACGCATAGGCAGCTTGACCCGAACCTCTTCAAATGGCAGCAGTTCATTAGTCTTTCCCGTCAAACGGGTGAGGACCTTACGCCAAAATCCTTTTTTTATGGCGCGATCAAAATCCTGATTAGCTAATTGACTGAATGACAAGCCGCCTGACTCCTTCTAAACTAAATGTCTTCAAGGTTATTTTTACAATTTCACTTTGACGGTGGATTTACGAATGCCTCTTGAAAACCAAACGTATTGATTATTCGTGTGGTGCCCAGCCTGGTTTCTGTAATATGCCCAGGTCGGTAAACATGTACATGTCCGTGATAAAAATACATTGGTTGGAAAACATTTACCAGCCATCGAAACGCGTTAATGCCCTGGTGACATAAGTCCTGTTTATCGTGAATCCCTTTCAGGGGGGCATGTGTTACAAAAACATCCAGGTACCGACCAGTTTTAATATGGTTAATTAAAAAGCCCGGAACCAGCTGAAAAACATGATTCCACATTTCAGCCTGTGTGTACTGGAATGGGCCCGGCTTGTATCTTAAACTTCCTTCAACACCTGCTAGCAATAATCCCTGGTGGTTGATCACCCTTCTGTGAAGGTCTACACCACCCGCCGGAGACGATTGTTTACCTGCTGTTGAATATTCAATCTCTTTGTCATGGTTGCCTCTCACAAAAAAAAGGGGGGCATCCAATGCATTCAGCGCATATTCAAGATAATAATACGGCAGATCTCCACAGCCAATGATCAGGTCGACCCCCTGGAAACGATTCTGAACCTGTTGGCTGTAAATGAAAGAGATCGTCTTATCACTTAAGGAGAGGATTTTCATTCTAACGTTTATTTTCTTCCATACCCATGGTTACAGTTCTGGGTGTTTTTTTCAAACCGTCTTACAATCTTTCTCTATTGAAAAATAAGTTCCCAGAAATTATATACCCAAATAAGACGGGTCTAGGTAAGAATAATATAACAATATAACAAAAGTTTCCTTGACATTTATGACGCAGTGTGTTATCTTTTTTTACGACGCAGTGCGTCATAGACTAAGCAAGAAATCCAACAAATACATGAGGAGTAAAACGCGATCTGACAAAACGAAAATCACTACCAATTAACCAGTCGATATCACTTCAATATAATTAAGCCAAAATATATTAAAAAGGAGAAAAAAATGGCTGCTGAATCCAAAAAAGCAAAGGTTGATAATACTGTTGAAGAAGTACACGGTCCTTTGTATGAGGCATCGCGTAGAGTTTTACTAGCCAGCATCGGAGCAATCGCTCTGGCTCAGGATGAGATTGAAGACTTCGTCGAGAAACTCGTGGAACGCGGCGAAATCGCGGAAAAGGACGGCAAGAAATTAGTGCGTGAAGTT
>JAUWPO010000031.1 GCA_030611505.1 Chloroflexota bacterium | reverse complement strand
TGAAAACACTGATAGTGCATTGGAAGAGATCATTCAATTAGCCCGGCAGGTATTTATCTTTGACAACATCGTAATTTATAGACCAAGCCACGATTCACAACTAGAACCCGTTCATCCCAAGGCTATAGGTCGTGGTCGTTTCCTCGAGGCCGACCTAGTTTGGGGAGAATCTGTTGCACAGAAAGCCTACACCGAAGAAAAAACGATCTTATATGTGGAGGATCTGACAGATAGTATTCCAGACCGCACAGGTATTCGCCATTATCTTGGTTTTCCTCTCATAATAACGGGTGTCGACATAATCGGATCCCTCGTATTTATCCGCTTCGGGGGTCCTCCATACACAGAAAGCCAAGTCCGTCTGGCTAAATATTTTTCCGAAAACGTCGCCCGACTCTTGGAGCACCAAAATTTGGTGAACAAGGTAGCCAGCCTTGAAGCCAAACACCGCCTAGAAATACTACAAGATGATTTCACGTCCACGATCTCACACGAGTTATTAACCCCTCTAGGCTACATTAAGGGGTACACAACTACATTGTTGCGCAATGACGTTTCATGGAGTGAGCATGAACGGCTCGAATTTTTACAAATAATTAGCGATGAATCTGACCGGTTAGCATTATTAATCGAATCTTTTATGGATGCCTCCCATCTTCAGACCGGAACTTTTGATATTACCTTTCAACCGGTGAAGATCGAAATATTAATCCAAGAAGCCATTCAACGAGCTAGAGCAAGGGATGAAACCCTGAAGATTAATTTAAACCAAACAGTCACTGATATTGAAATACCTGCAGACCCGATCCGATTGGTTCAAGTTTTTGATAATATATTTAATAACAATTCCAAACACGCCCCCAACTCTTTAGTTTCGATCGCCGTCGGGACAACCAACGAACCATTAGTACATATCACTATAACAGATGAAGGTCCAGGAATTCATCCCGATCACCTCGAGCAGATATTCGACCGCTTCTATCGCATCCCGTCTCAATCAAACAACTCCATTCCAGGCGCTGGTCTAGGTTTGTTCATTTGTCGCAAAATAATTGAAGCCCATAATGGCAGAATCTACGCGCAGTCCGAGATCGGAGCAGGAACAACGATCCACATTTTCTTGCCATATGAGCAACCCACTCAATAAATAACAGGTTCACGAGGTCAACATGAGTACCAGCATTTTAATTGTTGACGACGAAGATCGTTACTTACGACTGATGGAGTGTAACCTGGCAACCGAGGGTTACAACGTGTTGAAAGCATCTAATGGTCAAGAAGCCGTCGACATCGCAGTAAAGGAACATCCGGATTTAATTTTACTTGATATCAGGATGCCGGTTCTAGATGGATTTACTGCCTGTGAACGAATACGTGAATTCTCAAGTGTCCCGATTATTATGGTGACTGTCTTTGGAAAGGAAATTGATCGAGTACATGGATTTGACCTCGGTGCAGATGATTACATAGTCAAGCCGTTCTCAATATCTGAACTGCTGGCACGAGTTCGAGCAGTGCTGCGCCGGGCTCAGAGTCAAGAGACTACCTTTAAACAAGGGACTTTCATCCATGGAAATCTGCGTATTGATTTCACGCGCGCGGAAGTATATAGAGATGACAATCCTGTCTATTTATCCGCAACCGAATATCGCCTGCTACTACAATTCGCTCATAATGTTGGTAATGTGCTGACAGCAGAACAATTGTTAGAGACTGTTTGGGGACCTGAATACCGGGACGATAAAGAAATTTTTTGGGTCTGTATCTCTCGTATGCGGCATAAACTGGAAACTGATCCTAAACATCCTCAGCATATCGTTACACGTTCAGGTCTTGGTTATACCATGCCTCTAATTCAAACATAAGTCTTGAAATCTCTTTTCGGATGTTTCAAGCATAATAAGTTATTAGTGATGACTCGATCAGATTTCACAATCCGTACAGCAACATATAAGGATCATAAAGAGCTTGCGTACCTAATCCATTTTGAAGTCTATGTTCATCGCCACCTGGATTGGAAACCTCCGTTGGATTGGGTTGGCTGTCATCCATTTATAATTGCAGAAAAAGATGGCGAGATTGTCGCTTCACTGGCATGTCCACCAGATCTCCCCTCGATTGCGTGGATTCGAATGTTCGCCGTTTCATCCGATTTGAAGGTAGAGAACACATGGAATGCTCTGTGGAATGAAGCCCTTTCATTGCTGAAGAAGGAAAAGGATATTAAATGGGTCGCTGCAATCCCAATTCACGCTTGGTTCCAGACCCTACTACGAGAGAGCAGTTTTCGATTAGCCCAACGCGTCGTTATGTTGAGTTGGGAAAAACAAAATATTCCGACCGGGAACATCAGGATTCCAGCACAAATCCGCCCAATGACACAGGATGATCTCAGCAATATTCAAGTTATCGATGCTGAGTCATTCGTTCCACTATGGCAAAATTCTCCTGAAGCTTTAGAACTTGCATTCAGACAATCTGTTGTAGCAACAGTAGTGGAAGTCAAGGGGATAATCGTCGGATATCAAATCAGTACTTCGACTCCCATTGGTGGGCACATTGCTCGGCTGGCAGTACATCCTCAAGTTCAAAGAAAAGGAGTAGGATACGCGCTACTGCACGACGTACTTTCCGTTTTTACTCGCAGAGGCGCCCGCATGATCACCGTTAACACACAAACGGATAATCTGATCTCCCTGTCGCTATATAAGAAAGCAGGATTTCAACTTACAGGTGAAGAATATCCAATATTTCAACTAGCAATCTCTTAGAATCGGCTCAACAGAATCGCCTCAACAGAATCGCCTCAACACAGAATCGCCTCAACTCTAGACAAATTCATCCTAATATGGCAAAATTTGGTGAAAATTTTTTCGATCAAGGAATATATATGAGCAAAAAGATAAAAAAGTCATCAACAAGCAAACGCCAAGCAATCAGGGAAGAACGCCATCGTAAAGAGCGCCAACGTCGAATACTGACCATCGTTGCCATTATAGGCATCGCTTTAGTCCTAATTGGATTAATAATGGCACCATCAATTCAGGCAGCACTCGCTCCGGTTGGTGATTATGTTCAAATTACCCCTCAGGATTGGCCTCTTGCGGATGGCACAGCTATCGGCGATCCCGATGCCCCGATCCTGGTTGAAGTATTTGAAGATTTTAAATGCAGCGCATGTAAGAATTACACTGAAAATATCGAACCTCTCGTCATAACAAATCATGCTGCTGTTGGAGAGATTTATTACGTTTTTTACAACTACCCATTCTTGGATGATAACAGTCCAATCAAAGACTCTGACCGGACTGCAATTGCAAGCATGTGCGCAGCAGAACAAAACCGTTTTTGGGATTATCATAGAATCCTGTACGCTAATTTAAATAACACTGCGGACGAGTTCAACGAAAAGCGCCTGACAGCTTTTGCTGAAGAGCTGGATCTGGACATGGGAGAATTTAACAATTGTATGAAAACGAAAGATGTCCAGGATGAAATCAATAAGGATTTAGCTAAAGGAGAAGAAATTGGCGTAACTGGCACACCTACAGTCTTGGTTAACGGTATAAATATAAAACCCGGATATGTGCCATCATATGAAGAAATCAAAGCTGCGATTGAAAGCGCAGTGGCACCATCTGGAAGTTAGCGAACCGGAAATTGGATAAGTTTATCAGAGCGCGGATTTGCGCCCTTTTCTGTTCTCAGTCGTTCGCTAATGTGGGTGAGCCTATACCCCTTGCCTGGTTTTCCAACAATTCCAATACAAAGCAAAGTGAAGAGAGACGGTTAAGGTAGCGCAGGAGTTCCGCGTTTTCCAACTCCTCTTCGTGAAGTAATTTCGCCACTAGCCGCTCCGCTCTTCGTACGATAGTACGAGCGAGAGCGAAAGCCGCTCCTGCCGGTGAATCCCCTGGGAGTATAAAACCATCGGGCAATTCTACCTGCGCTCCAATTTTATCTGTCTGGGCTTCAAGCCAGCGAATCCGGGCATTATCGATCGCTCGAAATCGAGGGGCATTTTCAGGTGTGGCCGCAATTTCAGCCATCAGACTATAGAGATCCTTTTGGATAATTACTACGATCTGGGCACTTTGATCAGCTTTGCAAGCCGCACGTGCGATCCCTAATGCGGCGACAGCTTCGTCAACCGTGCCGATAGTTTCCAGGCGTTGGTGGTATTTAGGTACCCGCCCCTCACCAATCAGACCAGTGAAACCATCATCACCACTGCGTGTGTAGAAATTCTTCATATAAACATTATAACCTGGACTTGTCCACTATACGTTGTATAATAAACAATCAATAGGGCTAGGAAGACTTAGAATTTTCTTCGACTGAGAGATTACAGAAAGACTAGAAATCGAATCAAAAAGGGATGATCAAGGAGCAAAAAAATGCAACTCCGGTGTTATAACTGCCATAGACCGTTCTCTTTGAGCAGAGATGCAATTTATGCTGCTCTAGATAAGGTCGCGGCTGAAAATTTAACCCACTATGACGTTCCATGCCCTCACTGTCGCCGGGTAAATCGTGTATCACCAAAAGAACTGCGGCGAGCGGCTCCCAATTGGAAAGAACCCACCAGCGATAAAGAATAAAGAAGACTATTACGTTGATTTTGGAGTGTTATCTTCGACCCCCATTTTTGGATCCGTGCGGCTGTAAAGGAAGTTTATCTCCTTGATCTTCTTACGCAACTGTGAATCAAAGGCGCCATCCTGCATACGCCACGTCCAATTACCGCTCGGATTTCCAGGATAATTCATACGAGCCTCGTTTCCCAGGTCCAAGAAATCTTGCATCGGCGCCAGGGAAAGAAACGCAACCGACGCCCAGCAAGCGCGGATCATATCCCACGCCACGTTGCTTCCATCACTGTCCAGATAATCCCGGCAGAATTTTTTTGAACTCTGTCCCACTCTTTCGTACCAACCTCGAGCCGTATCGTTGTCGTGAGTTCCAGTGTATACGACACAATTAACTGGATAATTGTGAGGTAAGAAGGAATCTTGCGGACCACCTTCAAAGCCGAACTGAAGGATTCTCATGCCCGGTAAACCATAATGAGCGCGCAATTCCACTACATCTGGAGTGATCACCCCCAAGTCTTCGGCGATAAACGGAAGTTCTTCGAGACTATCAATTAGAGTTTCAAAAAAATCCATACCCGGTGCAGGCACCCAGCGACCTTTTTCTGCAGTCTTTGACTCGCCAGGTATTTCCCAATAACCAGAAAATCCACGAAAATGATCTAGGCGGATGATATCAACCATCTCCAATACAGCTCTGATTCGGTCAATCCACCATTTATAATTACCATCTTTGTGGACATCCCAACGATACAAAGGATTGCCCCAAAGCTGCCCTGTGGGAGAGAAATAATCGGGCGGTACCCCTGCGACTACTGTTGGATGACCGGTCTTATCCAGGAAGAAGAGGTCAGGGTTTGCCCATACATCGGAACTGTCATGCGCGACGAAAATCGGCACATCTCCTATGATTTGAAGCCCTTTATCACGAGCATAGCTTCGAAGTTCTCGCCATTGACGGGTGAATAAGAACTGGCGGAAAGCCTGGCGCTGGATTGCAACTTCTAATTTCTGACTTGCTGCTAAAAGCGCTTGAGGGTTGCGGTCCCTCAATTCCTGTTCCCATGACATCCACGGCGCGCCACCATGTGCTTCTTTCAGTGCCATAAAGAGCGTAAAATCATCCAACCAGTCCTGTTCTGCAGTGCGAAAATCAGCAAATCCAGTTTGAACATCTATTGGTACTGATTGCTGAAACCGGATATAAGCGCGATCCAGTACCCCCAATTTCCAATCTATTACAGCCCCGTAATCAACATAATCCACAGGAAACTTCGGCACATCCACAAGGTCATTTGGGTGCAATAAATCCTCAGACAGAAGCATCTGAGGGCTGATTAACAAAGGATTACCAGCAAAAGCGGAAAAACATTGGTATGGTGAATCTCCATATCCTGTCGGTCCCAACGGCAGCACCTGCCATAATGCACAACCTGCATCCGTTAAAAAGTCAATCCACCGGTATGCGTCAGGACCAAGATCGCCAATCCCATAAGGTCCCGGCAGGCTGGTTGGATGCAAAATAATTCCTGAAGAACGTTTCAACTTCATAAGTTACCCTTAGGATTGTATTCCTTCCGTAGACTACATCAACCTGTCACAATTCCATTTTTCATTTCGAAATAGAAATAACTGAAAACCGCTTCACATCCCCTGTTACTTGAATGCTAATTTCTCAACCAGGGACAAATACAGGTTTAGATACTGGCGAGCTGATCGAATCCAGGAGAAATCTTGTCCCATACCACGCTGTTGAATTTTTACCCAAGATTCCCTGTCCTCATAGATTCGCATGGCTCTTCCGATAGCTTCTGAAAGCGCTTCAGGGTTTGATTCGTCGAACAAAAACCCCGTGCTATTGCGACTAGAACCATAATCCTTAATCGTATCCCGTAGACCACCTGTAGATCTGGCAATAGGAACGCAACCATAACGCATGGCGATCATTTGAGTCAATCCACAAGGCTCGTATCGTGAAGGTATAAGCAGCATATCAGCACCAGCATAGATGCGATGGCTGAGAGCGGCATCAAAGCGAATCACCGCTCTTAGTCTACCGGGTATATTTTCCACTAATGCCCCGACAGCCTCCTCTAATGTCGGATCACCTGTTCCCAAAATGATAAGCTGCCACAATTTACTTGCGTACCCGGGTGTGATCAGTAATTGGCGAACGGCTTCGATAACAAGGTCTACACCTTTCTGGTAATCCAGCCTGGTAACCATTGCCAGCAGCGGCGATTGTGTATCTTCTTCAAGATCAAACTCCCGCTGTAACCTTAATTTATTTTTTGTTCTCAAATCCAGGTTTTTGGAGCTATATCTGGCTTCCAAATGATCGTCAGTTTCTGGATTCCATTTCGACGTATCAATTCCATTTAGAATTCCCGAGATACTATCGGCGCGCGAACGCAAAAAGCCATCTAAACCGACCCCAAATTCTGGACTCAATATCTCTTTTGCGTAAGTTGGCGATACTGCCACTATATGATCCGCACTAAGAAGTCCTAAAGGGAGTGGCATATCCTGCGACCACCAGGGCAAAGATGATCCTAATGCTGGTCGCAAACCAAAAGCGTTTAACGCTGGTCCGGCTCCATCACCTAAATATGGCAAATTATGTACGCCCAACAGTGTCGCACTATCTGCAAAGAAATCATCCTTTGTTCTCGTGAGACTGACTTTATAGACAGAAGGTGCGGAATGCCAATCATTGGCATGGATGATATCGGGCTGCCATTTTAGAGAACGCGCCATTTCTAAAGCCGCCAGCGAGAAATATGTATATTTCAGGCCGTCGGCGAGGCTGTTCGACGAATATACTGGCGCGTCAGGTGGGATAAAAGGTCCAGAGATGAAATATATCGGTAGACCATCCAACTCCATTGTAAAGACTTCTGTCGAGACCTTATCCCCCCTATATGGGATAGAAAAATTAGCGGCGCTGTGTATGGGGTAGTCCCGGGGTTGAATAGCACCGTGAAAAGGAATCGCCAGGCGCACATCAATTTCAATCTCTCTGTTGTTATTTGAGTTAGAAAGTGCCAGAAGCGCTGGTGGGAGTGAACCAGCAACATCACCCAGACCACCGACCTTTACAAACGGAGCGGCTTCTGCCGCCAGGAACAGGATCTTCAAACTGGTTCGTTTGTGATCGTCGATATTATCCATTACATGTCCACGATTTACTTCTTCCCTGCGGCATCTAACAATTTTTCCAGTTGGTAATCGGATTCTCGCTTTGCTCTTTCCAGTTTCTTTATTTGATCAAAGCAGGACATTATCGATTTTATTGCTGATTCATTTAGAACCAATTCACCTACCTCACCCTCGTCCCAAATATCCTGAGCTTCGAGAACAATGTCAATAACCCCAACTGCAAACATCCACCATATTAATTCCTCGAAAGCCTCTTTATTGAACCAAAGTACACCCTTGTAGCGATGCACCTGGATGTATCTCTGCACTTCAACGTCCTGCAGCCAGGACTTCAGTGTTTGATATCCATTCTTTGTACCTGATTCAATACACGAAAACCAATCTTGATGGCTGGTGAGCGATTTAATCAGACCGACACTACGCCATGCTGCATCTTCTTCGATCCCCATATCTTTTAGCGCTCCGGCAATAATCTTTCCAAGCAGCCACTCATCTATCCATGTGCGGCTTTGCTCCAGGCAGGAGGCGTCAACCGTTATCTGATGATTGGATTGCTTTTCACCAGATTCGTCAACCACGAATCCAAGTCTGTTCGTGAATAGCCAACTTAATAGTGCCCCCCACACTTCAACATCCCCGCCTGCGTATGAAGAATCTCCCTTCGGACCACTTGACAAGTAATCCTTCGCAGCTTGATAGAAACTTGATTTCGACTCCGGAATACTGTCAATGATATCTGATAAGGTCAATACGATTGCGGTCTCTTTCATGATTTGTGAAGCGACCAACCCATCATCACCTTTGCCCCCAGATAAGAACTTGACTTCTCTCAGTAAAGTCTGTGCCTTTACGTCCACCTCAAGGAGCGTTTTTTCAAATTTCCTTTCATCATATGTCTCGGCTGCATACCTGTTCTGTATAAGCCAATTGAACATATCGGCGTTCACCAACTCTTGATAAGGATTCCGGACTGGCTGCAATGCAATTTCTTTTACCGCTTCTTCAATTGATGGCACGCCACGACCATCTAAATAAGCAGCCAATTGTGCATATTGGTCCCTCTCGTTGTCTTGGACTTCAAAGAAATCAAGGAATACGTGAAATTGGTAAGCTGCTAATTCAATATACAGCCCTTGCGTATGAAGCTCATGGCTGTTGTGAATAAATTCAAGACCGGTGACATGGTCACGAAATATTGTGAAATATTCCTTGTCGTTGTGAATGCCCAGCCCTTCGCCAAGACTTTTCTGGATTAGCTCACGCGGCGCTTTATCTCCATCTGCGGACTTTTGCGGATATGCTTCCGAAATTCGAATCCATCCCTGCACTTCTGCATATTTATTATGATAAACGACCAAGCCTCGTTTATCCCCAGCCTGGTTTGAATATACAAATACGTCTTCGTTTACATTCCCTTCAGGCGTGAAAAAGTCGTACAGCAAGAAGTTCTTTACTTCAGCGAACAAATATCTATGGCGCATTAATGGGAATATCTCTCGTTCATGACGTTCGACCAGGTATGAATCCGGCTGCTCATCCCAATATGCTTTGCGGTATTCCATGCCGTATTTTTCCGTAAACCCTTCAACCTGACCGTGACCAAACATTGGCAGTCCTGGCATTGTTACCATCATCGTACAAATTCCAAAATATTTGTCATCCTTTCCGAATTGGTCAACCGCAGTCCGTTCGTCAGGATTATTCATGAAGTTTACGTAGCGCTTCAAAATCTCAGGTTCGAACTCAATTGTGTTCTTAATCACCAGCCTGTATTCCTGGTTTTTCTCGTCTCGCAGCATATTCATGAAAGCGCTGTTATATACTCGGTGCATTCCAAGAGTGCGTACAAAAAATCCTTCCATCAACCAAAAGGCTTCCGCCAGCAGGAGTGTATCCGGAACTTCCTGCGCAACACGATCCACTACTTCACGCCAGAATTCCTCTGGAAACACGGCATTGAATTGATCTTTCGTCATACCATGCTCAGCCCGAGAGGGAATATCTCCGCCGCTGCCCGGCTCTGGATACCATAAACGCTGGTAATGACGTTTCGCCAAGGTCATTGCGGCGTCAAACCGGATAATTGGAAACTGGCGAGCTACATGCAGAATGGTCTGAATAACCGCTTCACGCACTTCAGGAATTAGATAGTTCAGTTGAGCCGTGTCGTTCCAGGGCATGGAGGTGCCATCATTGCCATGGTAGATGTATTTTTCGCTGCCAGCCCAAAAATCAACCCGTTTGAAAACGACGGCAGCATCGCTGTTATCAAAATAATGATCTTCAAGAAAGATACCGACGCGCTCATCCCACGAAAGGTTCGGGCCATTAAAATTGTAAGATGGAAATGGGCTGTAATCCAACGAGATGAACCAATCAGGATGTTCCATGACCCAACGAGAGTCAATGCCCATGTGATTTGGAACCATATCGGAAGCCATCCGAATTCCGCGCTGCCAGGCTCGATCACGCAGGTTTTGATAAGCTTCGTCGCCACCCAGATCTGCAGCGATATCATATCCGAACAGCGAATAAGCCGAGGCAACTGCTTCGGGATTACCACGCAATTGTTTGATCGTTCTTGAAGCCTGGCTGCGCTCCCACACGCCTATCAACCACAGACCAGTGAAGCCCCACCGAGCTAGCTTATCGATCTCTTCATCAGGAACTTGGTCCAGCTTCGTAATCGATCGCCGGTATTGCTTTGATAATTGATCCAACCAGACATAGATGTTCTTTGCGACCAACACAAGGTTGGGCATCCAATCCTTATCGCGGCTGAAACGTTCCAATTCAAAGTCCAATCCAGTGAAATCATATACATAAGATGGTCCCCCGCCGCCCACCCCAAAAATGACCTTCTCCTCTTCTTTTATGAGGTCCAAACTTCTCAATAAGCGGTATAAAAAGTCGCCCAAAATGGATCCCCAACGACTGCGAATATAATCCAATTGACCGGTAAGTGAATGGGGGGATTTAATCGCAGGGCTGCGAAGCATATCCACGAGATTCTGGTTGTCGGGTCCAAAAAATGGCTGGGTGTCAAAGAAGTCGTGCATAGAGATGATGATCTGTGCATATTTCGAATTTCTCTCTAACGTTTCATCGTCAAATAATTCTGAGTAGGGTGAAAAGGCGGGATTTCCATTTGCAAGCCACAGCAGCAACATCTCCTCCAAAAGAAGCTCCTGATTTGGGATAACCTTACCGTCCATCCGGATCGATTCTCCCGCAAGATATTCTTCTAGAGACAACTCATTTCGATACACAGCAATTGGAGGAAATTCTGCGCCAAATTTTCGTAATGTTTCCTTGACTTGATCTTCGCCGACCGTTCCATACACCCACGTCAAAGCCTCTTCCATCACATCAGCTTTTCGCTGTTCTCTGTAACTTTCAATCACGAGATGCAATATTTCATCGATCAAACCCATCGCATTTATCTGACCCGCTCTCACCGCCTTTTCTGGAAAAGCAACCAGATCACGCCGTTCGTTCATTTTATTCGCGAACAAGCGTGCGGCATGAAAATTGGCAAATATCACATTGCCAATCATATTGAAGATGGATTGATCAAATTGGAAATAATCGCGCGCCTGGCGAGAAATGTGGAATTCCATTTTCACAAATTCTGAGTATCCCATCCTGCCTCCTGAACCTTCCATTTGTGTCCCTGTACCTATCATTGCATAAATTATATTAATTATCTCATAGACATTGATAATTGGGGGGCAAAGATTCACAATTTTACTTAATACTAATTGACTGTTTCCGGATTTATTAATGCACAGAACGCCCTATTTAATCGTGATGTAATTGGGGCTTCGATTTTTAACACTCCGACAATGGAACTTTCCGATCTGGATGAAGCGTGTCTCCATTTTGGTATATGGAATGAGTGGATCAGTGAGCCAAACCGTCCGGTAAAAAGAGATCAAAGTTAACCTGAAAAATCGTATTGAGCAGGGGGCGCCGGAATACTGTCAATATGGATTAACTCCCCGTCCAATGACTCCAGAAGCAAGTCGAAAGTGCCGATATTTTCCCGCAGGTAAATGAAGTAGTTGGCATCAACCCAGCGTACGTTATGAATGCCATGTGGATCACTTGTGAACGGTTCTGGTACCGCGTCTACCTGCCCGAGCTGCGTCTCCCAATCTTCCCCTTTGCTTAAAACAAAATGACTCGCATCAGGGCTCCACCCTTTGAATTGCAACAGGAGAGCCTTTTGGTAGACCCATTCTCCCGAACCATCAGGTTTGGCGATATACAACTCGGATGTATTCTCTGACGGTGCGCCCGTCTCCCTGAGGAATATGATAAGCGACAAATCCAGAGAATAGGAGACTTCTGAACTGAAAAATGGTTCAGCAACAACACTGCCCATCTGATATGAAAGCGAACCATCGGCAGGGATATACCAAAGGGAAGTCGGCAGACGTGGCTCAGTCAAAGGATCGGCAGGAGGAATGGCAACCCGCAAAGATAACGAATCGGGTGACCAGACTGGCTTAGCATAGTACCGGTATTCACTGTAAGTGATCACCTGATCATAAGGAAGGGAATTCCGCCTGTCTCCTCCATTGCTATCAACCAGGCTGATATCGGTCGGTGTAGATATTGCTATTTGACTGCCATCGGGAGAATAATCAAATTCACCCCCCTGCCCAGGAGCCAGGAGCGTGTAAAACACATTTGTATCCGCATCGATTATACGTAGATCGTCAAGTAGAAACAAGCCCGGTCCTTGAAAGACCTGCTGGGTATTAAACGCCACTTTATGGGAACCTGGAACCCAATCGAAATGGTATGGGTTGATAGCAACTGCGTTTGGATCGCGAATATCAGCAATCATTTCATCCAGGTCATAAACACTGATCAAGCGTCTTTCATTCATCCCATCCGAGTTGATCGCCCAGAGTTCGGCGTGAAAGTCATCGACTTGACGAAGAAATGCTATTACCTGCCCGTCATCGGAAATATTCAAAGTATAAACCATACCCGAGGAGGTTAATTGGGATTTTGTATCGTCTGAAGACCACAACCAGATATCACCATCTTTGATGTAAGCAACTTTTAATCCAGACGGAACTACCGGTTGCGGAGGAATACTCTCGGTTACTATGGTATTTTCAGTCTCCGAAGTACCCGTTGGGACCATTTGTTTTTCTGATTCTGGTATGGTCGCGGTTTCTGCGGCAGCGACCGGAGATACCTCAAGAGTAGTAGGCACGGAAGTTTCCACTGTCTGCAGTACTGAACACGAGAGAATAGAGAAGAAAATTGCTATTAATGGCAATAATCGCTTCAAGAACCTCATTAATTTCACTCCTTGAGAGATATTACAAAAGCATCAGCGGTCAATAAGGACTTTTTATAATCCATCATATCGCCCATCCCTGAAGCCTTGGAAACAGTGGTTTATCTCCGGGGATAGGGTTTCTTCAATCATATCAGGCTCCAGTCAACAAGCACGTGGTTTCAAGTATACTATTAAGAAACAACTGTCTCCATTTCATTCCCACTTCACCGTTCTTTTAACGGTGCTGAGACAATCGCAATCACTTACGGCATTCTTGTCATTCTGACCAGAGGGATGAATCCCTGAGATGTTAGTACAATTCAAACCTGAGCAGAGTGATATGAGCGGATTATCGAGCATGCCAGACAACCAAAGTTTCAGGAGCTTTCTGGTAAAATTGCATACAGCAATAATTATTTCAAAATGCAGATTCGGTAACGCCGGGATATCCCCGGTGTTATTTTGTATGACCCCTAGAGGGAGGCATATTTATGGAGAAACAGGAATACCTGGACTTATATTATCAGATGGTGCTTATTCGCTTGGTTGAAGAGCGAGCCGCCCAGTTATACCAACAAGGTAAAATTGGTGGTTTCCTGCATTTATATATCGGACAGGAAGCGGTCAGTACTGGATTGATTTCGGTACGCAAACCACAAGACCGCATCATCACCGCCTATCGAGATCACGGTGCAGCTTTGAATTGTGGTATACCAGCAAAGGAGGTAATGGCTGAATTGCTTGGAAAGGCAACCGGATGCTCAAAGGGGAAGGGCGGGTCAATGCACATGCTCGATGTCGAAAAGAACTTCTGGGGAGGCCACGCTATCGTTGGTGCCCACCTTCCGATCGCTGCAGGGTTGGCTTTGGGAGACCTTTACCAGGAAAACGACAGCGTAACGATCTGTATGTTTGGTGATGGCGCCACCAATATAGGTTATTTCCACGAGGCTTTAAACTTATCCAAGATCTGGAACCTACCGATACTTTGGGTTTGCGAGAACAATCAATACGGTATGGGAACTGCTGTCGAGAAGGCTTCAGCAGTCTCGGAAATTCGTCAAAAAGCGGAAGGCTACGGTATACCCAACCGTCGCGTGGATGGCATGAATGTTTTAGAGGTGCGGAAAAATGCGGGTGAAGTAATTGATAAAATTCGCAGCGGGGAAGGCCCGTTTTTCCTGGAGATCATCACTTACCGCTTCCGCGGCCACTCAATGGGCGATCCCGAACGCTACCGCCAAGCTGATGAGATTAAAAAGTGGCAAGAGAATGATCCGATCGGCATCCTTCGTAATGTCCTCATAGGCGAGAAGATAGTCACTGAAGCCGAATTGGATGTTATCGATGCGCAAGTGGAAGATGAAGTGCAGGCAGCGGTTCAGTTTGCTGAAAGCAGCCCAGATCCTGAACCTGAGGCATTATTCGAAAACGTTTACGCAGGAGAATATACGGATGGCTAGAATTACAATGCGTGAAGCTATCTCCCAGGCGTTGTGGGAAGAAATGGAACACGACCCAAATGTATTCATCATGGGCGAGGAGGTCGGTTTATGGGGTGGCACTTATGCAGTTACTAAAGGCTTCTACGACCATTTTGGGGCTAAGCGCGTTCGTGATACACCCATTGCAGAGGCTGCAATTATCGGATCCGCCATCGGGGCAGCGCTCACAGGTTTACGTCCGATTGCTGAATTGATGACCATAAACTTCGCATTTTCCGCCATGGACCATATTGTCAACGAAGCAGCTAAATTTCGGTATATGTTCGGCGGTCAGTTCACAATCCCCATGGTCATCCGCACTGTTGGCGGAGGCGGGCGCCAATTAGGTGCGACCCACTCCCAAACACCGGATGCGGTGTTCGCTCACTTTCCGGGATTGATAGTTGTCTCCCCAGGAACCCCGGAGGATGCGAAAGGACTGCTCAAAAGTGCCATTCGGTCCGACGATCCAGTTTTGTTTATCGAAAACGCAACTCTATACCAGGTTCGTGGTGAAGTGCCTGAAGGCGAGTATACAATTCCCCTGGGGAAATCAAAAATCCAGCGCCCCGGGAAGGATGTAACGATTGTGACTTATAGTAAGATGTTGGAAATTTCCTATAAGGCAGCAGACCAGCTAGCAAAAAGTGGGATTGAAGCAGAAATCGTAGACCTTCGCTCTCTACGACCACTTGATATGCAGCCTGTGATTGAGTCATTCAAGAAAACAAACCGGGCGGTAATTGTGGAAGAGGGCTGGAAATCGTACGGTGTTGGATCGGAAGTCGCGACCCGGATCTATGAAAACGCCTTCGATTACGTTGACGCGCCAGTGAAACGGGTTGCCCAAAAAGAAGTCCCCTTACCCTACAACCAGCAGCTCGAACAGATGGCTCTACCCCAAGTAGATGACGTCATCCAAGCCGTCAAGGAGGTATTGTAATGGCTGAAATTGTCAATATGCCAAAACTAGGATTTGATATGGCAGAAGGCACCCTGGTTCGTTGGGTGATTCTGGAAGGCGAACCAGTAACCAAAGGTGCAATTCTTGCCGAGATCGAAACTGATAAAGCCACTGTTGAAGTGGAAGCGCAGCATGAGGGCATCCTACTGCAACACCTGGTTACGACCGGGAATATTGTTCCTATCAACACTCCAATAGCTGTTGTTGGCGCTGCGGGTGAAGAGGTAGATATCGATAAATTGTTGGCAGAAATTGCACCTGTAGAAGAAAAAGTAGATGTCAGTGAAGAAATAATCCCTGAGGTGCAAACTGAGAGCCCCAAGACAACCGTGCCGGAAGAACTTACCTTAACCGACACTCATTTACCTGGAGGTGTTAAAGCTTCTCCTCTAGCCAGACGCATTGCACAGAAGATGGGAATAGATTTGAAAGCCATCACAGGTTCTGGTTCAGGTGGTCGTATTACAAAAAAAGATGTCGAAACGTATTTGGCATTGCCAGCAGTTCAAACCCCCTCACTCGCTGCTACTGCGGATGTTTTACCAACAACTGCAAGTATTCCAGCTCCACCCCTGCCCTCAACATCTGCCCCTCCTTCCGTTTCGGTACCAATAAACCGTTTACGAACGGCTATCGGCAAGCGTATGACCGAAGCCAAACAGCATGTCCCCCATTTTTATGTCACCCATGAGTATGATATGGAACCGATTATATCGCTGCGTAAACAAGTCAACGGAATGCTTCCTGAAGAAGAAAAGATTTCAATAAACGACTTTATAGTCAAGGCAGTGGCATTGTCCTTGCGTCAATTTCCGAACCTGAATGCCTCCTTAGATAACGATCAGGTCATTCACCACGGACCAGTGAACGTAGGTATCGCCGTTGGAGTAGAAGGAGGGCTTCTAACAATCGTGTGCCACGACGCCGACCTGAAACCTTTGCGGCAAATTGCTCAAGAAATTCGTGCAATGGTGAGTAGAGCGCGGGAGGGCAAAGTTCGTACGGGTGATATTGAAGGCTCAACCTTTACTGTCAGCAACTTGGGGATGTTTGATGTCGAGAACTTTGCCGCGATTATAAATCCTCCGGAAGCCGCAATTTTAGCAGTAGGCTCAGCTGTGGAAGTAGCAGTAGTTAATAACGGTGAGATTAAACCCGGGCTGCGCATGAAAGCTACCATATCCGTTGACCACCGCGTCAGTGATGGCGTCGAAGCCGCCCGCTACTTGCAGACATTAGCCCAACAAATAGAAAATCCCATAAGGCTATTGTTATAAAATGCCATCTCCTGAATACGACCTGCGCTATTTGAAAGCTGGAATTGAACAGCTTGAATCATATCTGTTATCATCCGATGTATACTGGTCTATTGGTACTAGAGCTCCGGCTGGTGAAACCCCTTACCCCCAATTAACATTAGGAGTATTATTATTAGCTCGTCTGAGAGCTCAATCCAGTATGAAGACATCCACCCAACAGGTAGAGCTTGAGGAACTAAGCGGACGTTTGAACGATCTCCGTACTCGCTGGCGAGTCGCCTGGGAAGGGAAAGCGTCCAAGGAATACCACGCCCGCCTAAATCTCTGGAAGAACTTCCTGGAAGAGTACCGCGCAAATCCCGAGACCCAATATGACCGTTATAAATACGAAGTGACCAGACGCGTAATGCTGCATTTATTGGGTACCGAGACGGAGAATATCCCCCAAACCCAGCGCGATCTCCTCGCAAGTCTGGACTTACTCCTGCACACCATTTTTATTTCAGGTAAATTTATTTGGGATGTCTCGCTTGCTGCCAGTTTCCCTCAGGATCAGTACTGGTACCTTTACGGACGGGTTCCAAAATCTCTTCAAAGAGAATGAACGCTAGTACAAAATCAGCATAAATAGGAGGGGTTGCGATCAAATCAAACACGCACCCCTTCATTCACAAAACGCTTTAGTTCGGTTACGCTCAAGTGAGCAATCCCCAGTTTATCGAGAGTACGACCGCGCCGCCAATAATCCGTCCTATGAATAATGCAAGCCAGACGGATTATACTGTCAATCCCCCTCACCGAAACCCCATAACGCTGAGCGAGCGAAGCAATCGGAACCAGACTCATAGGCACATCTTCGAAGATGTAGCGGTGGTTAAGCGTTCTGGGAGCCATGATCCCAAGGTAACCGGGTTGGTTTTGAATCGCTTCGTACAGATTCTCTCCGGAAGTGTTGTACGCCAGTTTCAACCACTCCATCGCAGTCCGTGCCCGGATACCTAGAGCAGAAGCTACTGTTACACGCTCACGATCAAGAACCTCCAATACGCGTGCTACACTAGGAGTCACTCCATCAATATAAAACTGAAAATCGCCGTGCGCGGATTCGATCCTGGCGGCATTTAATAACGACAGAGCTGGATGGAAAATTGCGCCCATATTGTTTAACCCGGTATTTAATACATTGACCCCATCAATGTACTGCGGGTAAGCCGGTCTGATCGCATCCAGAACTTGTTCAGTGCGGAGTGCAGGAAGTGCGGCTAATGGTACGGCTTCCTTTATACGAAAGATACGAGCCTGAGCTGGACCTTCCGCACGACTGGCGTAGATAAATGTCTCCGCTTCAGCTACTATCACATCAACATCTACACCACAATCCCTAAACACATTATCGAATTCAATAGCTCCGCCTGTACGACCGGGATGCAAGAGAAATATCTGTCCAGCGCGAACATGCGGGGCTACAGTCCTGGCAATATCAGCATGAGCGGATGAAGGAACAACGACCATGACAACCTCAGCATCTCTAATCGCTTCACCAATATCAGAAGTAACCAGTTTCAATTCAGCAAACCCATGCGGTCCGCCCTCAAAACTTTCCAACTCAATACCACCGCGTGCTTGCTCTCCAGAGATGTGCTCGGGCGTGCGGTTGTAATGAGCGACCTCAAATCCCATTAAAGCAAGATGGGCAGTCATAGCTCTTCCACCATGTCCGGCACCAAGTACAGCGTACTTTGTAGCCACGTTCATAATTACTCCTTATCCAATTGTCAAAAACAACCTGCCATACATTTTACATGAAAAAGTATGGCAGGTATAGTAGTAATTACAATCAGCCTAAAATGCTACTTCAGGCAGGTATTTCATGGCTTCTTTTACAGCTTCTGCAGGATACTCATAATCTACCAGCTCCCCACCCAAGTAAGCCTGGTACGCTGTCATGTCAAAGTGCCCATGTCCTGAAAAGTTGAAGAGGATCACCCTTTTCTCACCCTTTTCTTTGGCATCCAAGGCTTCATCAATTGCAACCCGGATTGCATGTGCTGTTTCTGGCGCCGGGATGATCCCTTCACTGCGCGCAAATAGAATGGCGGCTTCAAATGTTGGCAGCTGGTGTAAAGCAACAGCTTCGATGTAACCGGCTTCATAAAGTGCGCAAAGGCTGGGCGCCATTCCATGATATCTCAACCCACCTGCGTGGATCGGCGGCGGCACAAAACGGTGACCTAATGTAAACATCTTCACAATTGGAGCCATTTTGGCAGCATCACCATAGTCAAATGCATATAGCCCTTTGGTTAACGTAGGTGTAGCGGTTGGTTCAACTGCCACAAAACGTGTACGTCGATCTTCTAACAGTCTCTGACGCATAAATGGATAAGCCAAGCCGGAGTAATTCGAACCACCACCAACACATCCGATGACCACATCCGGATATTCTCCTGCCAGATCCATTTGCTTCAGGGTCTCCTCACCGACCACAGTTTGGTGCATCAAGACATGGTTGAGCACTGAACCCAGACTGTATTTTTTCTTACCGTTAGACATTACAGCCGTTTCCACTGCTTCGGAAATAGCAATGCCCAAAGACCCAGGGCTGTCAGGGTCTTCTGCCAATATACTGCGACCGAAGTTCGTACGGTCTGTTGGACTGGCGAAGGCCTGGGCTCCATAAGCCTCCATCATCACCCGGCGGTATGGCTTCTGGTTGTAGGAAATTTTTACCATATAAACTTCCAGGTCTAAGTCGAAAAAATTACAAGCTAATGAAAGAGCGGATCCCCATTGACCAGCGCCAGTTTCGGTAGTCAACGCCTTAACACCCTCTTTCTTATTGTAATACGCCTGAGCTACAGCCGTATTCGGTTTGTGACTCCCTGCAGCAGATGTTCCTTCGTTTTTGAAGTAAATATGTGCGGGGGTATCTAATGCCTGTTCCAGGCGTCTGGCCCGTATGAGGGGAGTCGGGCGCCATAATTTGTAGACCTCGCGCACTTCTTCCGGTATTTCGATGTACCTCTCCGTGCTTACTTCCTGTTGGATGAGCTCCATTGGAAAGAGAACATTGAGGAATTCTGGGGTCACCGGTTCCTTCGTTTGCGGGTTCAGGACCGGCGTCGGTGGAACTGGCATGTCTGCATTGATGTTGTACCAAAACTTAGGTAGATCCGATTCGTCAAGCAAATAACGAGTTTTTGTGTTCATCCTTTTTACTCCTTTCTTAGTTCATTACTAATAGTCATTAAAAAATCTCTTTCAAAAAGAATCCGAATCGAATTTTATTTTCAAGTCCGAAAACGGGGTGTTCCGCGTACAACCTTCCATAAAACCTCCATATACAGAATTAAAATGCGCCCATCCTATTGAGGACGAACGCATTTTGTCCGTGGTGCCACCTCGGTTAGACCGTCTTTAACCAAAAACCCTGTCGGTGCTGCGACAGGGGAAAGAGACCAGCCTCACTCGTTGCGAGTACGGTGATTCAGAAACAAGTCCATTGGTCTTATAGTCTTTACGCCCAGCAGCCCTATAGTAACTCTTTAATTGCTAGTGACTAAAGACAAACGACTTCCGACTTAACCACTTATACCCTTTGCCCTGATAACGGTGGCAACTCCGGCACAGGTTACTCGACAACAAA
>JAUWPO010000007.1 GCA_030611505.1 Chloroflexota bacterium | reverse complement strand
ACTGGTCTTCTTCTTGAACCGCGGGATCCCCAATATGCTTTTCTTTGACGTCCCAGCGGGTATCTTCGGTGACCAGCAGATCAGCCTGATTGCCGGTGTTACACTGGTGATTGGCTTCCTGGTCGTGCTGATCGTGTACCTGTTGTTCAGAGGCAATATCAACATTGCTGCGGCGGTAACCTGGGCTATGCTCGGCAACCTGCTGGGCATCGGTTTTGCGGCCATATCCGATATTTGGATCAACGGGTTCTCGTTCCCGGTCGCCATCGTGGGTGAGTATATCCCTGCGGCAGGACCAAACCTGATCTTCGCTGCCATCCTGGTGCCACTCCTGGTCGGCGCCTATGCAGCCGTCCAGCGCCAATCGGGAAGATAAATAACAAGGGATAAGGGTTAGAGAACAAGGGTTATAGGGAAGGGGAAAAAACGAGTCCCCTTCCCCCTTATCCCCTATCCCCTTTTTCGTAATTCGGAAAATACCATGCTCGTAACCTGGCGTTATCGAGACAGAAATTCTATAGTTCAAAAGTTTGATCCCCGAGCCTGGCTGATATTTTACGTTTGCTTCCTGGTCTCCACGCTCATGTTCTGGGATCTACGTTATCTGGCTTTTTTCCTGGCGCTGGCGCTGCTGAGCCTTTATGGGTCCCGCATCCAATTTCGGGAGATGTACCGCGCCTTGATCTTCATCCTCGGGTTCGTAACTTTCTTCGCCTTCCTGACATTTCTGACCGGTCGCGGGGGAATGGAGGTCTATACCGAAGAACACACGATCCGTACCATCTCGGCTCCCTTCACAATTATCGGTTGGCAGCCGACATTGACAATCACCGTGGAACGCATCTTTTTCGCCATCAGCCAGCTCTTCCGCGTGCTCAGCATCGCTATCATGACCATTATCATCCCCTATTCGCTGAACCCCTCCCTTTACGGGGTCACCTTCCGCGGTCTGGGAATGCCCGACAAGTTCGCATACGCCATGGATCTGACGATGCGCTTCGTCCCCACCTTTGCACGCGACTTCCAGCTCACCTACGACGCCCAACGCGCCCGCGGCTACGAGCTTGAAAATATCCGCGGTGGGCTGATCGCCCAGGTGCGCAAAATGGCGCCTTTGATCGTACCGGTCACTATCCACGCTATCATCGGCAGCGAAGACATCATCGACGCCATGGATCTGCGCGCTTTCGGAATCGGTCCACGCACCTGGCTGATCCAACTGCACTACCGATGGCGCGACTATGCCCTGATAGCCTTTTCCATCGTTTTATTGGTCGTTTCGCTCAGTCTTTCTCTATTTGGGTTTGGAAAATTTTTCGTCCCCCTGTCCCTTATCCAAAACTTGGGAGGATAATATATAGTTCACTATATGGCAGGGTCACGGACCCTGCTCAAGCAGGTGTGGACTGTCAAAGGAGGCGCTCGCAGGGGGTCTGAGGGGATTATTATCACAACTCCCCATACATTCCCCTAACCAGGTACACTAATTGGCTCAGCCCCTTCACCAACGGCTGGGTATAGATATATTCATTCAGCGTATGCGCTCCGGAACCAGTGGACAAACCCAGGCAGACAGCCGGAATGCCCCGGCTGAGCGGGACATTGGCGTCCGTCGAGCCAATGGCCAAATTCGACCGGATACCCTGTTCCAACAAGCAGCGCTTAGCTAATAGAACTAGAGGATGATTCTGGGGGATGCTGCCGGCTGGGCGCTGCCCAATCAACTCCCGTGCTACCTCCACACCAGGCTTGCAGGTTGATTCAACCAACGCTTCTACCCGTTTAACCAGCAAATCCAACGCCTTACCATCCACCGAGCGCAGATCCAATTCAAGCTGCGCTTGGGCAGCGATGGTGTTAACGCTTGTCCCACCCAAAATAACTCCTACGTTTAACGAAGTGCGCGGTTGCTCAGGGAGCGGCAGCGCTGTCAGACGGGTGACCAGCGTCGCCAGTTCATTTATCGCCGACGGTTGCCCGAAATCTACCCAGGAATGTCCCCCCATTGTCTGTACGCTGATACGGTAGCGCTGTACACCCAGGGCGCGGTGGTAGATCTGCCCCAGAGCCATGCCCTCCAGTACAACGTACGCAAGAACATTGTCACCAAAACGATCCACTACAGCCCGCATCCCGCGCAAGTCGCCCAGCCCTTCCTCCCCCACATTCGCCACCAGCCACAAATCCCCAGGCAGCCCGGTGTGCAGCCGGATGTCAACTCCACCCTCAAACTCTTGCCCGGCGGTTAACACCCACAGCAGACCGAATAATCCAGCCACACCGAGCGAGTTATCCCCAATACCCGGACCGAATATCTTATCCCCCTTGCGCCGGACCTTCAAATCCGTTCCAACCGGGAAAACTGTGTCCAGGTGTGCCGTAACCACCAGAGGAAGAGATGCTCCCGCGCCGGGAACCCTTGCATAGACGTTCCCAATTTTGTCAGTCGTTACACCACTCAGCCCCTCAGCTATAAATCTATCCCGAACAAATTCTCCCCGCAAGCCCTCATCCAGTGGAGGGGCAGATATCTGCTGAATGTCCACAGCCAAATTGAGTACACGATCAATCAGGCGATCATCCATAATTACACTTTCCGAACCGATTCTCTCAGGGAATCCAGGCGTGCCCGCGGCAGACCCGACAGCACATCCAGGGCATATTCCGGAAGATTACCCTCAACTACCAGGGAAGAGGAAATATTGCCGTACAAGGTCGCCTCCAGCGGGTCGTACGTCCGTCGGTAGCCGGCCATGAAACCGCCACAAAAGGCATCCCCAGCGCCGAGTGGATTTGCCAGACGCGCCGGATAGGAAGGCACCTCCCAGCGTGTATGCCCGGCAGAATCATATAGCAGCTGTCCACGCTCACCGCATTTGATGACCACAATTTCACAACCGTAAGCCGCCAAACCTTCAGCCATTTCCCACAAGTCATCGCTGCGCCCCTTGAAGAGCGAGTTGATCTCCTCCTCGGCGGGTAGAAAAGCGGTAAGACCGGTCAACAGAGCCGGTACATCATTCCAGAACGTGGGATTCATATACCCCGGGGAGGGATCCAAAGTCACCGTGGTGAATTCAGCCTGCCGGAGCATGGCTGGGAACAGGCTGTGAGTGAGGTAATCCAATGGACAAACGTGAATCGCACTGGCGTCTTCGTATTCTGGGGGGATATCCTCCCGCCGCAAGGAAGTCGTCTGCAGACTCGTGCGGCTGTCCACAACATCGGGCGCTTCTCGGTACCCCAGGAGTGCCTTCGGAAAGGGTAAACCCAAACGAGCGAAATGGGTCACTGGTTCATCTTGCGAAATTGACGTGCGGTCTGTAAAGGCTTTAAACGAGCGCACGTCGACCGCATGCGGTGAGATCTGCACCCCGCGCATATCCAGTCCACGGCGCATGTACTCATCCAGCCACTTTTGAGGATAATCTTCACCTACGCGCGCAATGATCCCCGGCGGCGGTTCTGGTTCCCATACGGTCAAACCCACCGCCGCGTACAGCACACTACCGCCCGGCACATCGATAAGCGCCTCGCCGGACGGAAAGATCAAATAATCACGCGTCAGCTTACCAGCGAAAAGGAAACGGGGAGAAGTATTATCCACGAATGAAATTATACGTCATATTAATCCCGGGCTGCCAAGGCCAGAAAGACGTCCTCCAATGTCGGCTCAACTTGCTCCAGATGTACGTCACAGAAACCAGCCTCACACAAACGCTCTTGCAAGTCCTCCTTCGTTACATCAGCAGGTGCTATTGCCCGCAGGTGGTCGCTCACCAATCCAGCTCGCAGGACGCAAGGACATCCATTGAGCGCGTTTAAAGCCTCCAACAGCAGCGCGCCGTCCTGTTTGTCTCGTCCGTTATCACCTCCCACAAATACATCCCACGCTAAGCCGGGTAAAGTGTTTTGCTTCAACGTCGAGGGCGTTTCTATCGCCAGCAGGCGCCCATCACGCATTATCCCCACCCGACCACAATATTCAGCCTCATCCATATAGTGCGTGGTCACCAAAGCGGTTACACCCTGGTCGACCAGCTCGTAAATCAAGTCCCAAAAAGCGCGCCGGGCAGCCGGGTCCACCCCGCTGGTCGGCTCATCAAGGAACAGCAATTTCGGGCGATGGACGATCGCCGTCGCTAGTGCCAAGCGCTGGCGCCATCCTGTCGAAAGCTGACTCACCATATGCCCCTCATGACCTCTCAATCCGACCAGGTCCAATACTTCCTCGATGCGGTTATGTTCACGAATCCCGTACACACCTGCGTAAAAAGCCAGGTTTTCTCCAACGGTCAGGTCGTTGTAAAGAGAGAATTTTTGGGACATATATCCGCTGTTGGCGCGCACTTGCTCAGACTGCCGCACCACATCATACCCAAGTACCTCGGCAGACCCTTCTGTGGGAATCAGGAGCCCCAACAGCATACGGATCGTGGTCGTTTTGCCCGAACCGTTTGGTCCCAGGTAACCGACCACTTCACCCTGCTTAACAGTGAAAGATACATGATCCACCGCCAGGAAATCGCCGAAGTAGCGAGTAAGACCCTTTGCCCGAATAACACAGTCATACATAACGTTGAACGCTCAATTTAATTCAATAAACCCATAAAAACATCTTCTAGCAGCGGCGGTGTTTGCCATAAACGATCAATCTTGCCTCCCTCGCAAGGTATCCGATCCTCCAGACGGGATATCACTTGCTGCGATTTTCCCTCTCTCACCCGGATATGCAGGCGATCACCGAACATTTGCACGTCTTCCACGTCCCGGTCTTCTTTAACAATTCTTCTCAGAGATGGAAGAGATGCACCGCTTAACTCCAGTATGCGCCCTTTCAGGGTTGCCCGCAGTTCCGCAGGCGTGCCCTCTTCCACCAAGCGACCCCCGACCATGAACCCAACCCGTGTACAGCGCGCAGCTTCGTCCATGTATGGGGTGCTGACCAGGACTGCTGTTTCCTGGTCCTGATCCCCATTTTTAGCCACCAAACGGATGATCAGCTGCCAGAAATCCTGGCGCGTGACAGGATCGACTCCGGCGGTTGGTTCATCCAGCAGCAGCACGCCCGGTCTGTGCACCAGCGCCACCGCAAGGCCCAATTTCTGCCTCATGCCGCCCGAAAGATGTCCCACCCTCCGGTCGACGAATTTTTCTAAATCGACAAACTCAAGGATTTCCATGCATCGTGGTAGCCACTCGGCCGGCGATAATCCACGCACTTCAGCAAAAAACCGTATGTTCTCTAATACGGTCAGCTCCTCGTATAACGAAAAACGCTGCGGCAGGTAACCGATCTGGGCACGCGCCTGCTCAGTTTGCTGTAAAACATCATAACCCCCGATTTGAATACGCGCTGGAGTTCCATCTCCATCCAAATCTGGCCTGTATGCCCCACACAGCAGACGCATGGTCGTGGTCTTCCCGGCTCCGTCCGGACCGACGAGCCCATAGATCTCTCCAGAAGAGACTTGCAGGTCGATTCCGTCCACAGCGTGCAGCTCACCAAATGACCTGAATAAGTCATTCGCCTCGATCAGGACACTCATTCCCACACTCCAAACTGTACATCAGCCGGCATGCCAGGTTTCAACTTGCCAGCATCATTACGTAATGATAATTCCACGGCGAAGACCGTTGAGCGGCGACCTTCGGAAGTCTGAACATTGCGCGGTGTAAACTCTGCCCGGTCTGCGATGTACACCACGGTCGCGGTGAAGATCTCTCCCGGGAAGGAATCGACAGTAACTTGTGCTTTTTCACCAATTATTATCTGCCCGTAGCGGTCCTCAGGTACATACACGGTGATGGTCACTTTCTCGAGCTGACCGATGGTCATGACGGGCGCTCCGGGTTGAACCACCTCGCCCGGCTCGACCTTGCGGCTGATAACCACTCCTGAAATTGGGGCAGATACATTCAGTTTGTCCAATTGCACTTCGGTCAGATCCAGCTCTGCCACTGCCTGCGCAACTGCAGATTCGGACTGCTCCAGCCTGGACTGCGCCTGGGTTACTCCAACCCTGGCTTGGCCTTCGGCGTCTTGTGCTTGCTTGGGAATGACCTTAATGGCTTCAATCTGAGCTTCCAGGACAGCCACATCATCCGGGTCTGGTCCATCCTGCAGAGCTGCCAGGTCGTGCAATGCTTTGTCCTGCATAGCTTGCGCCTTTTCCAATTCGGTCTCATATTCTAATCTGCGAACTGCAGAATCGTAATCGCTCTGGGCTTCATCTAGAGTGTCTCTCAGCTTTTCGCGGGTTGGGTCGCTGCTGGATCTGTATTTATATGGTTCGAATTCATCTCGAGCCTGGTCGAGGCGCTCCTTCATCACCACTATCGCACCCATAGCAGTGAATTCCTGCTGGTTGGTTGGTACGTTAAAATTATCCGACTGGTATTGAGCTTCACGCACAGCCCTGTTGGTGGCTGCAACTTCACGCAGGGCCTCGCTTTTCGCAACCGCCGCACTATCGTAGAGGTCATCGAGCGCTTCCTGCGCAGACAGCAGTTCGACCTTGGCGCCGGCGTTTGCTGCCTCGACGTTGGTCTCCGCCGATCGAAGCATAGCTTTTGCCATTTCAAGCCCGGCTTGGGCAGTGGAAAGGTTGGCGCGCACCGTCTCCAGGGCGGTCATTGCCCGCTGGTGCTGTGACTGCAGCAGGACATCATCCAGCCGCAAAAGCAAGTCCCCAGATTCTACAGACTCACCTTTATCCACCATCACCACTGATACACGACCAGCCTGTTCTGGGGCGACCAGAACCTCGACCACCTCTACTGTGCCAGAAGCCTCCAGAAGTCCATTTGTGGAATTATTCCGTCTGATCAGGAAATACCAGGCACCAAAGATGATTAAAGCCAGGACCAATACCAGGGGGATGATAATACGTTTACGGTCGTGCATAAGAACCTCCAATATTTAGAGGATAGTAGTGTATGAAATCCGACATCTCTTTATGTGCATCATGCTAATCCAGGCGCTTGCGGAAGCGTAAAGAAGCTGCCGTCATTAATGCTACCCCGAATATCGTCAGGGCGATGATTTCCGTTCGCAGCGCATATGCACCGACGTCCTTGAGCATCAACGATCGAATGATAATCAGGTAGTAACGCAAAGGGATCAGGTAGGATATCCACTGCAGCACCTCGGGCATTGCCTCCAGAGGGAAGAAGAAACCAGACAAGAAAAGGGACGGCAGCAACAACATCCAAACAACCAGCATGGCTTCCTGCTGTGTACTGGCCATGGTAGATGCTAACAATCCAATCCCCAGGCTGGTGAGTAAAAACAATCCCGACAAAACCAGGATCAAAAATATATTGCCGCGCACCGGTACACCAAACCAGAAGTGCCCTATCGCCAGGACCTCCAACATATTCAAAAATGCTAACAATACATACGGTATTATCTTGCCAAGAATCAGCTCCCAGGATCGGATAGGAGTGACAATCAGCTGTTCAATTGTGCCGCGCTCTCGTTCTCGCACAATCGACGTGGCAGTCAGGATGGAAGTCAATGTGAACAAAATCATCGCAATCACACCCGGTATCATGTAATATGAGCTGATCATATCCGGGTTGTACCAGACCTGGGATCTAACCTCCACCGGTGGTGATAATGCCCCGGATTTGGCGCTTCGAACCAGGCGCTCTTCAAGGACCTTGGTGGCGTGTTCCTGCCCAATCAACTGTGCCGCCGAGAGAGCCGTTGAGGCCACGGTCGGGTCGCTGCCATCCAGGATGAACAACACCTCCGCAGAACCGCCGCCCTTCAATTGATTGGTGTAATCAGGGGGGATCACAAGCCCAACCCGCGCCTCACCACTGTCTATCAGGTTGCCCAGCTCTTTCTCAGAATCTACATCAAACGCCAGATGGAAATAATCAGCAGCCCGATAGGAATCCAGCAATTCTCGCGCAGCAGGACCCCGGTCCTGGTCGAAAACCGCCATCGACACATTGCGAACATCGTTCGTAGCAGCATACCCAAGTAAAAACAACTGCATGATCGGAATGACCAGGACCAGGACTAAGGTGCGGGGGTCTCTGATAATTTGGATGAATTCTTTGCGAACGAGAGACGTTAATCGGGAATTCTTCATTTCTATCCTGCAAAAAATACCTTTTAATAAAATCAGATTGGTTTAGTTGGAGAATTCAAACGCTGTTTCAGCCAACATCCATCTGGAGCTTATCATTGCCTTTTAAAATTCCGTGCAGGTAAATGTTGATAAAATAATCTAGATCGTTTTCACTAAACTCTGGTAGGGCTGGCTGTGCAAAGATGATCTCGGTCAGCTTATAAGCGAAAAACAAACCCAGGAATGTGCGCACCAACATTAACGGCGGAATCGGTCTCAGCTTATCTAGATTTATTTCTCTAACGCGCTCAACGATTTTGAGTTGAACAGGTGTGAGTTCCCGAGCCAATTCGTTGGTATGCACACTGTTAAACTCCACAATCTCAATGAACATCAAATTTAAAAAATCCGGCCGGTCGTCCAACGCCTCATATATGCGGTTAACCCCGTTCCTCACGAATTGTTCAACCGTCTCGCCTTTCGCAGCTAACAGTGCAGGCACAACTTCGTGGTAAGGATGGTATTCCAGAAAAACAGCCCGGAATACATCCTCTTTGCCCTCGAAATGGTTATAGAGTCCGCCCAGGGCGATGTCCGCCTGGCTTGCGATCTGGCGCATTGAAGTGCCGTGATAGCCTTGTTTGACAAATAAATCGTGGGCTGCACGGATAATTTTCGTGCGTGTGTGCTCGCCTCTATGAAAGTTAGCTTCAGACATGATCTTCTCATAATGACAGAACGAACGTACGTTCATATTTTATCCCCTCAGATAATAATTGTCAAGAATTAAAACTTGCAGTGTTAAAACTTGCAGGAAGATACTAACTACATATGTGATGTGGCCTCTTAATAAGAAGCACTACACACACTCAAAATTAAGTGCCAGCCCCATGTAGAAAGAAAAAACCCGGCATTAAACCGCCAGGCTTACATCATTAATATATAAATTTTTTGGTTGCGACTTATCCGCGGAAAGGCGGTACGCTTGGCTTTCCCGATAAAACCGCGCCACTGCAGGCTTAGAACTCAGTCACTCGCCCAACGTAGCGATATTGCGTAAAAGCCCAAAGACAAGTACTCCTAATTTGGCTCCCTGTCCAGCGCTAATATCTGGTGGCGCCTCATCTCCTGAAGACTTGATAAGCAGATACGCCGCACTCAGCCCCACCACTGCGCCAAGTACGGTGCCGATCAACAATACTTTGGGTTTCCAGTTTTCAGCTTCCACGATATCGAATTCTTGTTCGCTCATATTTTTACCTTTCCATCCTCATTTTTGCCGCAGACTGCGTCCTAACGCACGTAAGGACGCTTTAATACTCTCCATTCGCAGGACCGGTTCCACTGCTTTATCACTAACTATACCTACCTGTACCCGAAGTGCATCAAAGTAATCCTGTACCAAGCGGGCATAGCTGGGCAGGATTCCCAGCAACGACATCACGGCATATATCATCGCTCCCAGCAATACTAGAAAAATCAGGGCGATAATTAGCATAGGTGTGATCATCCAGATTACAGAAACATCTGCCCCCTTGCTCACTTGAGCATCCGTCCTAGTGGCTGCCAAAATGGCGAGAGCTAAGACAATGACCGCGCCGATTAAAACAGGCACCAGGATTTGCCACATCACTTCCTTGCGATGGCGTTCATACGTTACAGGGTTGCGCTCGGGAAGTTCCTTCGGTTCATAAGCATCCATGGTGGTTTATTTTAGCACAAATTATTTGACTTCCCCGAAGAAACTGGGTTTCATTCAAAAACAAAAGCAACCATTAGTCCGAATAAACTTCGCTTTTCAATTCGGCTACATACGGCAGGGTCCTGTAAAGGTCTGCATAATCCAAACCGTAACCGACTACCCACACATCTGGAATTTCGAACCCCAGGTAGTCAACTGGTGCTGCCTCAATGTCGCGCTGCTTCTTAACCAACGCACAGGTATGTAGTGATGCTGGATTGCGCCCCTCCAGGATATTGAGCAAATAACCGAGTGTGTGACCGGTATCTACGATGTCCTCAACGATCAGGATGTGCTGACCTTCAATTGGTTCGCGCAAATCCATAAGGATCCTAACCGCGCCCGACTTGGTGGTTCTGCCATAACTTGACAATGCCATAAAATCGACCACATGGGGAACGCTTATGTGGCGGGTGAGGTCAGCCAGAAATATAAAAGCGCCCTTCAGGATTCCTATAATGTAAAGACGCTTAACGTCCTTGAAATCTTGTGAAATCTGGTCGGCCAACTCTTTGACTCTTTTTTGGATTTCTTCCTGGTCGATAAGGATTCGTACCAAGTCGGGATGCAGATCGGTCATAGTGACTCCCTTTTTTGCTGAGATATTGGCATTTCACATCGAACTCAATAAAATTTTACCCCATATCGCTCACAAAAATGGCGAAATGTCCTTCTCCGCTCATCCGCTACTGGCTCTCACATCGATAATCCGCGTTCTCAAACATCCAAAGTCACCAGAACCATTACCATCATTGTGAGCAGAAAACTGTTAGAATTGAATTACTGTCCAATAATCCCAATTAGCAAAGAGGCAGGATAAACATCGATCATGCCGTATGCCAGAGAAAAGCCCGAAGAAATCATTTTCGCGATAGTGCTACTGTGCCTGGGGGTAATTGGTACGGCAGTGATATACTACGCAACTTTTTGGGGTGTGGGTTTCATCGACTGGGATTCTTTCAATTACATCGCTGTAGCGCGCAGCCTTGCGGAAGGGCGCGGCTTTGTGTATCCTGTAGACCCCAAAACTTACGCACCCCTGACAAATTTTCCGCCCATGCTTTCCATCGTACTGGCAGCCTTCGAACTCGTAAACATCGACGCGGTTTCTGCCGCCCGGCACCTCAACGCCATCCTTTTTGGGCTGAGCACAATCCTGATGGGCATCGCTCTAAAACGTGAAACTCGCTCCCCGGTTTTCGCCCTGCTGGGTGCATTCTTATTCCTGACTTCCAGCACCCTAATCTTCTATTACTCTTTTGCTCTTGCTGAAGCGCTTTACTTGTTCTTCACGCTGCTGGGATTCATTTTATTAACCACATACATTACGGATGGGAAACGGTACCAGTTAATTCTCACAAGTGTCGTCTTAAGTCTCACTATAATGACCAGATATATTGGGATCGCGAATATATTCACGGCGCTGTTCGTGCTGCTGCTGTACAGGAAGAAAGGCTACCTTCTAACTTTGCTTGATCTGATCATCCTGGGTGTTATAAGTTTGGCGCCCTTTCTGCTGTGGATGACCCGCAGTTTCACTACTGCTCCAACTGGGGATTCTTCCCTGAACCCTGCCGGAATCCAGCAAGTCGAATACTGGTTTACAGGCAAGCAGCATTACATCATCATGTTCCTCACGATTTACCACACTTTCTATAAATATTTTCTGCCCGAAAAAATTGTCGTCGGATACGAGAAAGAACAACTTTTATTAATTTTAGGTTTGATAGTTGTCCCCATCACTGTATTGCTCTATTTCGGTCTGAAAAAACACGGTGATGCTTTCTATAATATTAAGTCCCTTGCTCGCAGCTTTCCCACTTTCATCATTTACGGCATCTACTTCATAATCTATTTCGCGGTCATTATCGGGGTCACGATGTTCGGCAAACCTGTTATGGTGGAACGAATGATCCTGCCATCTCTCCTGGCGGGTTTGATTATCATTATTACCGGGCTCTCTCTGACATGGTTGGTTAAAAACCGCGTCGTCCGCATCGTGACAGTACTGATCTCGATCTATCTGATCATATTCTCGCTTTCCACCTCCATCGAATCCGTCCCAGGCTACCACAACCAGGGGTTGGGTCTGGGAAGGAAATCAATCCAAAGATCAGAGTCAATATTGCTGCTTAAGGAATTTTCAAAAAGTAAAACGATCTACAGTAATTACCCTTGGGCTCTGTATCTTCACACCGGGGAAATTGGGTATCGAATTAACGCTTTTTCACCAGAGGTAGCGAGCGCTAACAACACCGTTATCGCGTTGTTCTCGTACGAAGCGGTTCACAGCCCCGAATTTGCGCATAAATATTCAGAGGACCTGGAACTGCTGGCTTCCGGCATACATATTTCCGTCTATTTGTTCAAACCGCACGTTCCGGAATAATGGATATCCCTATTCTATGTCCAGTCAATACCCATCATCAGTCAATTTGGATTCATATAAATATACATGCACAAATAAATACTTACTTTTGTCGATTTTCGAGTTTATGATTTCTATTTTTCTCCATCAAGTGGAACCTGTACGTTGATACCTGGATCGCCACTTTCCTGCTCCAATTGCGCAAGTTCTTCTTCGGATACCCTTAACTTTTCGCTCTCATCCAGGGGCAGTGGCGTCTGCCATACTTTGGCGCCCAGCATCACGCGCCCCAACTGCACGGGCTGGTATACAATGCTCGGCCACATGAACGTCTCACTCGTGCACCAGCAATCTTTGCGGACGATCAATTCTCTCAGCTTACGAGCTTCATCTGAATCCCAAATCTCCCAGAAAGACTTATAGCGCAGGTTACCCAGGGGTTTGTGGTTCTCACAGACGCTCACGTCCCCGTTTGCATAAACCACCACAGCCAATACACCCGCACGGCAAGGCACTACCTGGGTTTCATTCCGAATCGTTTGAATTTTGGTCCACTGAAGCAGTGGCTCAACTATACCCCCGTAGCGACCTTCCTCGCGGGGTGCCCACAACCTGCGAATATTCTGGTACAGCTCCTCATACTGCTTCAAATGCGGACCATGCAGAGTGGGGTCTTTGCGGTCACCCCGAATAATCGCCAGGTTGTGATGGTCCATCTTGGAACAGCGGTCATAGAGATAGGTAGTCAGGCGCTGGATTTCGTCCATATTACGGTCGGTGGCGGTCGAAATAGCATGGATGCGCAGACGCTGGTCGTGCTCCTGTATCTCTACTAAGGCGTCGTAGGTCTCCATCGCCTTCTTGAAAGCGTTCTTTGTGGCGCGGAACTGGTCATGGAAGTGCGGCATGCCATCCAAAGAGAGCTCAACTACAAACAAATCCAATTCCGGCTCTTCCAGCGCATTCTCAATTGCAGCCACTATTCGCTCGGTGAAATAGCCGTTGGTTGGCACATATACCTGGCGCACACCGTTTTGGCGCACAAACTGACGCGTAATTTCGGCGAACTCATTTCGCAAGAATGGCTCCCCACCTGAAATGCTCAAGTTTTCGATCTTCCCCAAGGAGCGCGAGAGCTCTAATAACTCCTCTTTAGTCAGGTCGTCCTTGCTGTTGAGGCTCCGCCAGTAGAAGCAATGGGCGCACTTCATGTTGCATATCGAGTTGATGAACAGCGTGAGAAACGGCGGGCTGGAGAGCTTCCCGTAGTTCTTGCTCGTGATGCTGATGTGGCGACTTATTCGTTCAAGAGTGTTCAATTAATTAAAAACCTTATACGGGGTTTTACTGTTTATCGAAATTGCGTCTTACTCGAGATTGGATGCCCGGTAGACAATTGTACCGCCATTGTCAAGACAGAGGGTATCCTGGGCTTTGTAATTTAATGTCGAACAATGACAAAGATAGGAACACGAAATATCTGATTTCCATCAGTTCATCCTCGTTCAACTCCCGGAAGGAACTCCAGTCACATACCCCACCAACTCACCTAATGTCCACACCACGGTCAGCATAATCAGATACGGCAGCGAGCATATCAGTTTCATCCTGTTTCTCCTACTTCTAAGCACCTTCCATACAATCCGCCCCAGCACAACCAACGGAATCGCGGGGCTGAAGGTGATATAGAGCAGCCGGGTGAGTGGCTTTATTTCCTTTAATCGCGATACTGCAAATATCCTACCCCAGGCGTACCTCTCCCCCAGCAGGTCCTTGAAATTCAGAACCCCACGGTCCTGGCGAACCACCATCTGCGGTCTTAACCAGAGCACAACCCCCCTCTTTACAAGACCAAGATTGACAGTAATTTCATTGTAACGATCACGCCATAACTGCCCGGCGTTCATAAGAGCTTCGCGCTTATACGAAATATTCACGTCCGAAATGTACCTCACCTGCCCTTCCTGTAAAGGGATCATGTAGCGACCAAAGTCCTGAAAATAGACCGCCCAGTTCAGCGCTCCCTTCCCGGCGTGCTCGATCGAACCACCGATCACGTCATATGGCAAGCGGTGTGCTTCCAGAACCTGCTCGCACCAATCCGGGTCAGGCACCGCGCTGTCCTCCAAAAGGCACAAAATCTCACCCTGCGCTATATCAAGCCCGTTCGACGTACAACGATCGATCAGTTCATGCTGTGCGGTGAAAGTGCCTGGCTGCGCATCGGTTCCTATTTCGCCCAAATCCACAAAACGAACCCCCGAATAGCGCGCTTCCTGTTCCCCTACTCCGGAGATTGATACATCGTAGGGTACGATCACCTCCACTGACCGCCCTTCGATTTGCGGCAGGAGGTGCTCAAGCAGCCTGATTAAAAAATTCTCCCCTGCAACGATTCTTACGATTATCGAGAGTTTGATTACGTCTCTGTCCTGGATTCCATTCATTGTATTAGACACTTTTATTGCTATTTCTACCCCATATAAGTTTCATGTTTCCATGTACAAGATCAAGCTTACTGATCCCTCGTATATATCGACCGCAGGCTGTTGGATAAATCAGGCTGAGCAAACACGAATAGGAGACTGTAGAAGACCAGCCCAACGACTCCCGCCAGCCAGATATTGACCTGCATTAAAAAATACAATACCGCTGTAAGGGCAATCCCCGCAATCATCGGTCGCCAAATGTTTCTGAAAACGGGTATTACTGCGATTGTGCGGCGCACGAAATAATACGCCACCAGCCAGATGACCGCCTCCGATATTACCAACGCCCATGCGGCGCCCATCATCCCAAGGCGCGGCGCCAGAATCAAGTTCAGGACTACGGTTACCGCCGCTCCAACGAGCGCACTGTAGAACTCCAACTTTTGCCGGTTGTACCCGATCAGCGTATATCGAAAGTGCCCACTCATCAACGCCAGCGGGATCAGCCATACTAATACCTGGAAGACGTGGCCTGCTTCCTGGAATTGCACTCCAAAGATAAACGTGATCCCCACCTCCGCATAAGCCGCGCCATAGATTCCTAACAGCAGCCCCGTCCAGGCAGTGATCTGAATTGAAACCCTCATTAGTTTTTGCAGTGCGGTAATTGGCTGTTGGCTCGTGCGGGCTATGGAAGGCAACATATTGTAAAAATAAAGCCACACGAAAGCATGCAGTGCGATAACAACCCTGTGAGCGGATGTGAACCAGCCCAGTTCCGGACCGCCGATCACAAACCCCAGCAGGATCGTGGCGAAATATACCTTGACCGCCCACACAACTTCACTTGCCCCAATAGGAAGCGCCTGGCGAAACATCCCAAAGGCGTCCCGCGAGTTGATCCTGTATCTGGGAAATCCAAAGTATCGCAGGAGCGCCCTTAGCAGAAACAATGCCACGCAGAGCAGCGCCAATCCCTCGATCATGGGCACGTACCACACCTGATTGGGTTCCCGCACTAGCAGTAAAACCGCAACTGTAAAGACCGACCATCTCAGGAGTTGGGACAGACCCACAAACCGCATCATGTCCCGGCCTTGGAAAACCCATTGGATCAACCACGGCACGATGAACATGACCAACCCATAGAGCAGGATTAATACCTTGACTGACTGAGGTTGGTCGATGAACCTTGCGACCAGCGCCATGATAATAAAAGCCAGCAGAGACAAAATGGAGCGTATCAGCGTGATGTGAACGAACAACCGCGGCAACAACACCTCGTTTTTGGCGAGTTCGCGCGCCCCGTAGAAACTTAAGCCGCTGTCGACAATCAGGGTGAAAATGAAATAGATCGCGATCGCAAATTCCAGGTAGCCGTAGCTTTGCGGACCCAGCACGCGTGCCAGGTAAGCAAGCGCCACGGCAGCCATTATTTTGCTGATAAACTCAGCTCCGGATAGGATGACATAATTGGTCGCCAGGCGGGGAATGCGGGTAATGCGCTGCATCAACGGATCACCTGTTCAATCTTCGACAACATGGGTCTCAAAAATTTTCCTGTATCTCCCCCAGCCCTCTCTATCAAAAACCCCATCTTCATTGAAGCAATCCACCGCGCAGTAAGCCATATAGATGGCATGGTGAGTGTTATCATGGGCGAACAATCCCTGCCTACCAAAAGTGAGTAAATGGGGGATGTGTCCAATCCACTCATCCAATTTATCGAAGGATTCTTCGTAGCCGCGGGTATAGATGGGGTAGGCATACCGTAAACGCCGCACGTATACTTGCAGTACGGTCGCATCAAGCGGGATCCCGGCCGTGGCTAAAGAATCGCGCACCAGATCTCCCAGTTCTTCGTCGCTTTTGCTCCATTCGGGAGAATCGGGTGAACACGGTAGTTCAGCGCACAGCACGGTGCGGTCCTCTGGCTGGCGCACACCGCTGTAATTTTTGGGTTCAGATAGACGTGAAATTTTGATGGTCTCTTCCGGAAAGTAATGGGCGTCGTACTCGCTGAACTTCCCCATATCCAACACCAGGTAAACAAGCAGCATGGCGCGGAAGTCAATATTTCCGGCAGCGTCAATCACTTCTGCCGGTGGTGAAGGCTGCATCATTCCGGCAAGCACATTAATGGGTATTGTCGACCAGACGTGGTCCGCCTGCAAGGTGTGATGCCTCCCTTCACGCTCATAATACACGCTGAAACCGCCCTCTTCTCCAATATGAAGTGATTCAGCTACCGCGTTCAGGTAGAAATTAGCTCTCTTGTCCAGAGCATCCATGTAATACGCCTCTGAAATTCCCCCAAAGCCGGAGAGGGGATAGAAAAACCTACCGCTACCCTGCGTTTTGCGACCCGACATTTCCGACAGGACCTTGCGCACTATTTTGGCAAGCGAACCACCAGACACCCTACGGCGTGCCTGCACTGCCGAAAGCTCTCCCGGGTCCAGCCCCCAAAGCTTACGGGCGTAAGGAAAGTAAAAGTCGCGGCAGATGGTGTGTCCCAGACCTTTTTCCATTACCGATGCGAAGGTTTCACTTCCACCCAGATCGTCACTGCGGGGGACCACCCTGACCGCCATATCGGTTGCCACACCTAAAGTGAATCCTGGGGGCAATCGCAAAGCCAGGTCGATAGGTTTTAACGGGAAGTGAATCCAACGCCCGCGTAGGCGGATCCGACCGTGGCGCGGCCTGTCCAGCAAGTCATCGCCAAGCATCGCCCGGATGTCAGCCAGGATGTTTGGATCACAACTGGGGTGCAAGCGATGGCTGCCATAATCGACGCGCATCCCGGCCAAATCGAAACTGGCCGCATTGCCTCCCACCCAACCATTTCGCTCCAGTACGGTGACCTGAAATTTTGTGCGGCGAACCAATTGACTCGCCGCGCTCAAACCCGCCGGACCCGCACCAAGGATAATTACATGTGGATTATTCGCCAAATTACCTCTCCCTCGAACTCGTCCAGTTCATGATGAAGGTCTATAACCTATTCATTCAATAGAGAGTTTCATGTCTATTGGGATAAAAAAATTCTCCGCGTACGCTATGGTAAATCATTCAGCCCCGTTCTAAAATGACGCATACTTTTTATACCAGATAAGGTACGAACATTTTAGTTTCCTTCTTGTAGTCCTCGTAATCCGGGAACGCCTGGCTGAGGACCGTCTCTTCGTCTAATGCCTGTTTATAGATGATCGGGATTAAACATAACGCTCCGATCACCAGCCACGAATTTAAAGCCAGTTCCAGCCCGATCACTAACAGCGTATCCCCTGTATATATCGGGTGGCGGATGTAGCTGTAAATTCCGGACTTGACCAGTTTCTGCTCAGGCAGCACCTGAAAGTCTTCCAGGTCAACCCAGTTGTTACCCAACTGTATGCGACCAGTAACCGATATCGCCAGTCCAGTGAAAAAGATTATCAGCCCAACAATTCTCAACGTATTCGGTTGGTCGCTGATCGGCAGAATGTCTAAGAACAGGGTCTGCACAATCAAAAAAACCAGGAACAGGCTTTTGAGCAGCTTTAATGCTGATTTAGGTCCTATCTCAAATGACTTGCGCGAGGCATATGTTACACCCTCGCGGCGTTTCATTACCTCCCACACCAGCTTGTGGAAAACCATACCCAGAAAAAGGATGATCCTTAGTAAATCCATCCCAAGCATCAGGTCGCTTTATCCCTCAATACTTTCCCCCTCTTCCAACCCGCCGCCGTGAGTATATTCAAAATTCCATTTGCGATGGGAAGGGACCATTGGTTGGTTGTGCTGGGCGATCCGCCGTATGACACCATCCGCCACCATCCCGATCATCAGGAGCTGCAAACTTATAAATATAAGTAGAACTGCTGATGTGGAGAGCGCCGGTTGCAGTAGAAGCGACCAATCCCAGGTAGGAGATCGGGCGAACAGCGCCGCGATGTCGTACAGAGCTTTCAGGACCCCAAGAGTTCCAGTGAAAAGCGCCAACGGCAGGAATATCTTCAGGGGGTTGAACATCATCGACAACCGCAGGATCAGCACAATAAAATCCATAAAATGCCAGGGCACAATTTTTGACCTCCCCACCCTGCGACGGTAGTCGATCGGCATATAAACCACAAAGTAATCATCAACCATATAAGCCAACGTGATCGTTGAGGTAAATGAAAATCGGTTGGGCAAGATCGAAAAATACTGGCGCACACAATCGTGCCGGAAAGCCCGCAGCCCGGAGTTTAAGTCCGGAATGGGCTGCTCGGCAATGTAGGCTGCCAATTTACGTAGGAAATATTTAGCGGGCTGCCGCATCCAGGGGACATTAACCTTTTCACCCATGCGCGCCCCCACCACCATGTCGGAGTCATCCAGCTTCGCCACTACTTCCGGGATGTACTCCGCCGGATAGGTGCCGTCGGCATCAATAATCACGATGACATCGTATTGGGCAGCCAGAATTCCCGTTTTGAGCGATGCCCCATATCCCCGGTTGTCCTGGTGATGCAACAATTGTGCGCCAGCGTTGAGAGCTTCGGCTGCCGTCTTATCGCTAGACCCATCGTCGACAACGATAATTTCAAACGCAATATCGTGCGACGATAGAACTTGCCGTACCGACTTGACCTGCTCGCCGATCGCGTTCTGCTCGTTATAAGCAGGTATTACAACCGAAATGGGTGGTTTATTAGTAAGTGTCATACTCTAATTGTCTTACGTTTTCTGCGTTTCTCGAGTTTATTCAAAGACCTTAAACATTTTACACCAATGTACATCAAAACGACCCAAACATTTACCGGCAAGTTTCCTTTTATTTGGAATGGTCATCAACACGGTATACATAGACTGTACCCGCCCCAACAGTACCCTCAAATGTGTGGATTAATAGGTAATCGCGTTGGATACTCTTCCCAATATCCGGGCTGACGGACTCCAAGACCGGTTTAAATGTATAAACCAACCAGGTGCGGTTCGATCGGGTGCGCACCAGGTTGAGTTGTTCTAAAGTAGATACTGATTCCCAGCCCGTTTTGTAGAAATCATCATATACAAACGCCGCTAAGCCGACCGCGACCACCGAATCCCCGGGTTCCAGGTTCGCTTGGACAAAATCTAAAGCCCCGTTATAATCCTGTTTGGGACCGTACGCAAAAGGTACCGACAGCACCGAGACAATAATCAAACCGGCACACAGCGCGGTCCCGATTCTTTCGGAATTAGTTTTCGTAAGTTTAAACATCTTGCCGATCAGCCTTCCGGTTACCATCGCGCCGCGTATCACTACCAGAACAGCGAACCCTAAGGAGAAGAAGAAGAAGCGCGGCCAGAGATGATGTCCAACGCTGATTACCATAGTCGCTCCTACAAACGGAGGAACGAGCAGCAAAATATCCACCTCTTTATAGGTACGCCAGTAGCTGACCAAACCTGCCCCAAATAGAAACAGAGCCCCCGTTACGATAACGGCACTCGAGAAGCCAACTTGTAGACCTTTAATGATCTCCAAGAGAGTCCAGAGTGGATTCTTCCAAGCGGAAACTACGCTCGCTTCAGTTCCCCCGATGGTGCCCAACATCTGGGAGATTACAGGTCCGTGCAAGAGGGCGGTCAGCAAACCCGCGCCTCCAAATCCCAGTATCAACCCCTTCCACCATCCAATCCACTCTACTTTTCGGCGATGGATCAACTGGTACCCGTATACACAAATCTGACCGAACAGCACAAAGACCATCGTCAGGTGTGTGTAGATGCCCAAGGCGGTAGAAAGGGCATATAAGATCCAGATCGCCGACCTGTCATTCCGCAGCGCACGCAGCAGCAGCCAGCTCGAAAGAATCGTCCAGAACAGCAACCCGCTGTACCCGCGTGCATTCTGGCTGAACCAGACATGGTGATACGAGAACGTCAAAAGTGCCGCAGAAAGCAGCGCTTCTCTCCTGTTTGCGACCTCTTGTCCCAGCAGGTAAAGCGCCAGTATGCTCCCTACCCCAAAAAGTACCGCCGGCAGTCTCAACGCCCAATTGCTTTCCCCAAACATAAGGAAAGAAGCACGCGCGAGGATGCTGTAAAGAAAATGCTGGTTCTCTGAATCGTAGGACGTGATGATCTCCCCAAATGGCATCTGGGCGTAATTCACGTAGGTCAAAATTTCATCTAACCAGAGACCTGCGTTCAGCGCATATAGACGCAGCCCAAGACCGATCAGAAGAATCAAGGTGAGTAGCAGCAGGGAGATTCTTTCCCCCACGTTTGATCTTGCTGCCTCCATCGAAGAGTTAATCCGGGTAGAAACTGGCATTTAGCGACCAACCTGATATCGATCTCGACTTTTGCGGTCATCCAAACGAAGGAGGTTCATCTGGATTTCAACTTCGTTTCGTATATAAAGATGCCATTTCCCAACACAAATGCAGTGAGACTGTACAAATAATAAATCATGTGAAATGGAATCGCTGCTATGGCGAAACTTACTCCTCGCTTTTGTATAAAAAAGGAATATAAGCGCCGGTTTAGCAGCACTATCATCAAAATAGTCAGGAAAACTATCGCACCCGCCCAATAATATCTCTCCATCAATAATATACCAAACCCAACGATGAATCCGAGCAGGATGGCAGAAAAAATACCGCTCTTAACTCTTGCGCTGGTGATAGGCAGGAAGCGCCCCAGTAACACCGCACCCAGCAGCCAGGCAAGAGGCAGGAGCAATTTTACCGTATCACTGAAAAGCGCCAAGCCACCCAGGGAGGCAAACATCAAATATGTGAGAGCCTCTTCTTTCCAACTGATCCGAAAAAATCTGGAACCTTCGGAGAGGTTGCTGCTGCTCAAAACAAGCAGGAAAAGCAGCGTCAGCAGGGTAAACTGCGTCAAGAAATTAAGACTGGTTGTAAAAACCAAACACAGCAGCATCAAAACCAAAAGCAGTGCACTTAAGCGCTGGGAGATCTCCAAATTGAGGTCATTTGGCAGATTATGCTGGCGCAGGATCAGCAGAGTCCAGGGAATTGCGCGATCCAAGAAATCGGTCTTGAACCATCCCAGGAGCGTCCAGCGTTTCAAATGGGTGACTTGAATGTCTTTGTTGAGGTAAATCCGGAAACCGGCAGCCCTCAAGCGGTATCCCAATTCAATATCCTCGATGCTTGGGCGGGGATACTGCCGGGCATCGAATCCACCGATTTCTGTAAAAACTGATCGTCTTATCGCTCCACACCCAGCCCAGAAAGTGCCAGCCTCTTCTTTAGCCCCCTGGTGAACGAAATGGTGGGACAGATTCTTATATTGGGATAGGAATTCTTCTTCGCTAGGACTATCATCGTACGACCCGAATGTGGCAGCATACTCGCAATGCCGCAGGAAGGTCTCGGCGACTTTGTCCATCGTGTCCTGGCGCACGATCACATCGGAATCGACAAAGAAGATCACCTCACCCTGGGCCGCTTTCGCTCCCTGGTTGCGAGCGTATGCCGGACCAAACGGCTTACCGGTCAGGGCGATCAATTTAACTGGGAAACGTTCGGCGATGCTTTGGGAACTGTCGCTAGAGCAGTCATCCACCACGATCATCTCATACACAGGGTAGTTGGACGACATCACCGCTTCCAGACAGCGTTCAATAGTAGCCCCTGCGTTATGCAGCGGGATAATCACCGAGATCGTCAAATCGTGCTCGCTTTCGACATTCATCATTTCTTTCCCAACCTGAGGTAAGACTCCGTATTTATGGGTGGATTCACAGGTAGGCTGTAAGCATTAAATATTGCTTCTTCATTAATTTACGGATGTAGCGCAGTCCGAATAGCTCGCAGTGGTCGTCGCAAAGACAGGTATAGCAATCCCACAGGGTTTGACAGTTCTCTGAAAAGATATCGGTGTTTGAAATAATGGATGTCAACGCGTTTTATCTCGAACGGGTCGCTGTTCTCATCCGCAAATCCCAATTTTGTACCACATGCCCCAATAAAAGCCTTTCGGACAATACCCTTAACCCTGTCATCCAATTGACCATAAGGATATGCGAATAGATCGACCTCGTGGCCTAATTTACGCTCGATCATTTCTTTTGATCCTAAAATTTGGCGCTCAACTTCCTGATCTGATTGTTGAATCAGACGCTGGTGGTTTATTGTATGTGCTCCAAAATCAACTCCTTTAACATCCATCTCTCTGATCTGCTCCCAGCTCAACATAGGCATCAGAGGTATAGACCCCGGCTGTCTCTCCCAATCATTGCACCCCCCGCAGTGCCCGCTCACCAGAAAGACCGTTGCCGGGAACCCGAAACCTTCCAGAAGCGGAAGAACATCCGTATACAAGGATTCCAATCCATCATCGAAAGTGATAACCAGAGAGCGCTCAGGGGGAGGAGTTCCCCCAAGAATACTTCGCAGAAGCGTTTGGAGCGCGATGACTTGATAACCTTCATCTGTCAGCCAGCGCATCTGCCATGCGAACTCCCCTGCCGAAATCGTTATAGGGGAGCGTTCAGGACAAACTGCATGATACATCAATACCGGAACACGCCAGCGGCTCATCAGCGATCCACACCAGCAGGAGACCAAGCAATCACGATTCGTCCGCCTTGCTGCTGTCCTTCAGTTCTACGATCCAGTTGTAAAGCGTGGCAATCAAAAAACCCATCAGGAATCCAATCACGAATCCATAAATTAATCCAATAAAACTGCCCAAAAAAGTCACCCGGTATCCTATGAAAAAGTGACCCAACAGCCCCAAGTGAGGGCCGATAACTTCCCCGCCTTTCAGGACTAGCCAGATCGTGGCTATGAAAACCACCAACCCAAACACAAGCCCCAAAACAACCCCAAAAACGGTGGCATTCAGCCGCATCAGGCGAGAGAGCACTATATCCTCCAGGGCTTTTTCATCTTCTGGACTTAATTCAGACATCCTAAACCTCCATCCCGGAAAATCCTACTAATTCTTTTTGGCTCATAATTCAAAAATAACAAGGCATATTAGTCCAGCCCGTATCCCAAATTCGAATTTATTAAAGGTCGCACCAACAAGGTGTCATCTAATTATTGTTGATCAGAGTCACCCGATCTGGATGACTGCTCGTCAGGAAAAAATCCGTATTTCTCAAGGAGCTTGAGCTCTGCTCTGCGACGAATAATTGATATATAGATCCTGACCACCAGATTGCGTAATGAAACAATTCCCCACCCAATCACGAATCCAAAGACAAATCCATACAGCAAGCCTAACAGACTCCCAACCGGATTGACATCATACCCCGGGAAATACTCATTCAGCAAATACAGGTAGCCAAATAATTCTTCAATTTGATTGAGTGAAACGTATAAGGTGACAAAAAACAGCATCAACCCGCTCACTGTGCCTACCGATATTCCAAATGCGACCGAGTCGATTTTCATAAATGCCCGCGCAAAGGTCTCATCAATCACCTCAGACGCATAAGGAACCTCGCCCTCTATCGCTTCTTCGAGGTATTCTTGTTCGGCATTGACGCTCCAAAGGTCATTGTTTTCACCGAACACCAGGTTCCTGACAGCCAACATCCCAGTCAGCATGGCATGATCCTGGTTGTTATAGCGATGCAATCCATTCCGACCTATGGTTTGGAAATTCTCGAGGTTTTCAAGAAATCCCCGGATTATCCCAAGATGCTGGCTGTAATTTGAATCATAGACGGGATAGGTATGTTCGACCCGGAAGACGCAGCCGCCAACCACATCCTCTGACCTGGCCAGCCCGACATGGTCGATCTCCCGCTTTCCCAACTCGATCAGCTCCCCATCAGTAGTACTCCACAGTTCATCCCCCTTGTTACAGAAATATTCCAAACCAAGACTGGTCATCGAAGGATCGGGCACCATATCTGGGCTCCAGTTTTTAAAGTTCTGGATGCGTCCAACTATCACATCGGGATCATGGACATAAATCCAATTGTCATCAAAAAGATGTTCAGCATCCACCATTAAACAAACAGTGAGAAAATCGCGGTGAAAAAGCTGGCTGGCTGCTTCCAACACCGCCTGTGGAGGAGGCGGATCGAGCCTGGCGATAAATTCCTTGATGGGCATACTAGAAATGAAATCATGACCTTCAACAATCTGTTCCTCGCCATTCCGCATCACTATCACGCTCTTGAGACGATTTCCATCCCACTTTATCCCCTTTACATCGCTGTTGAGATGAACCTCACCATCCTGCAATTCAATTCGTGATTTTACTTCATCCCACAGCATACCGGGTCCGCGGCGTGGATAATGGAATTCCTCAATCAGGGTCGTGATCGTTTCCCGCGGTTGTATAAACATATTCAGGACAGCAGTTTTAAGTGAGAGACCCTTGATGCGCTGTGCCGCCCATTCGGAGCTTAGCTCAGAAGTCGGAATACCCCAGACTTTTTCGGTGTAAGACTTGAAGAATAAATTGAACAGCCGCTTGCCAAAGCGGTTCGTCACCCACTGTTCGAAAGTATCCTCCCGCGGGCTCGGGAATATCTGCCAGCGAAGGTAACTAAGACCGACCAGAGTGCTCTGCCAGATACCCAGTCCCCTCAAAGCGTTGAAGGGCTTTAACGGATAGTCAAAAAATTTGCGGTCGTAGTAAATTCTTGATAAGCGTGGACGCAGGAGGAAGTCATCGTCCAAAATCTCGTGCCACATGCGGTTGACTTCCGTAGATTTGGTAAAGAATCGGTGTCCCCCCATATCGAAATAGAAACCATCACAGTACTCGGTACGAGCGATACCCCCTACCTTGTCCAGCTTCTCATAAACAAGCGGGCGTATATTGTACTTCGTAAGCTCATATGCAGCGGTCAAGCCAGCCGGTCCAGCCCCAATAACAACCACTTTTTGATCGGGATTTCGAGATTCAGGCTGTTCCATAAAGTTCAACTCTCATTCGATGACCATGTTCTGGAGATTGCACAGTTCTATTGATGGGTACTACACCAGATTTTAACCGCACCATTACTCAAATTATCTAGACTGCCATTGAAATATGATACCAACAAAATTTTCGTTTTTTCAATTCGATTCAGACAGCGCCTCATCCTAATCATCATCCCAGGGCACTGAACCAAATTTCTCAACCGCTATCTCTCGCAATAAATCGAAATAGTACTTCATATGCGCCTCCTTTGTCCAGCTCTTGATGAAGGCGACATACCCCTTCTCCCCTAACTCTTCTCGCAGCTCAGGTGAAGTCCCAATCAGATTAATTGCAGTTAGCAATTCGCCATCATTCCGGTAAACAAGACCACCCCCACTGTCTCGCACTACTTCTGGCAGGGCTCCTAAATCACGCACGATTACGGGTGCCTTACGGGCGTAAGATTCGAGAATAATGATCCCAAAGGTCTCATAAGTAAGCGAAGGGACGATGGTCGCCCTGGCGTGATAATAAAGGCTGCCAAGTTCGCGCTGTGGTAATGGTCCCAAGAATTTCACCCGCCTGTTATCTGCCACCCTCTGCCGCAGTTCAACCTCCTGCGTGCCCGTACCTGCCACCAGCAGATCATAATCCGGCACCCGCTCCCATAGATCGATCAGAGTATGCAATCCTTTGATGGTTTCGAGCCGCCCAACAAAAAGAAAGTAAGGCGCTTCCTGTGGAGCTGGTACGGGGTTCTGCCAATCGCGGTCTTCTCGTTCAATAAAATACGGCAAGTGACCCACCAGTTGGGCGAAGCCGCGCTCAGCATGTTTGTCGGCCGTGAAGCGGCTGGGCGAAACGAAGCGGTCCACGTGGTGGCTCATCCTATCCAATAAAGCCGTATATCGCCACAATTGTGGTGGTCGCTTTGCAAGCAGTGTACAGCGCAGGCATTCCGGTTTCTCACAAGCACGGCTGTTGAATTTCCACAGCACGTGAGTGGGGCAAATGAGCCAGTGCTCGTGTGTCGTGTACAGCTTAATCACTTCACCCCCGGGGGGTTCTAGAGCTAGAATCCCTGGTCCCAAGAGGGAAATGTTGTGATAATGGATCACATCATAAGGTCTGAGAATTTCTTGGATCTGGTCCTGCTTCAAGTAGGGCTGACCAGTCTGGTGGGTGAGCAGTGGAGAGAGCCGCCCGTACCTGCTGCGCAGACCATATCTCCTGACGTTGGGATGTTCATCGAAGCCGATTTCGGGGTCGGTTGGATGCAGTAGATGAAAGGAATCTATGTCATGGATGACGTCCACCTGGTGACCCTCATCACCCAGGGCATGCGACAGGCGGTAGATGTACATCGCATCGCCCCCGAAGCTGTACGGTGGGTAAAAAGTCGTCAGATGCAAAAAGCTGAGCGGTCGCTTCACCCGGATACCACCTCCCCCATTATGCTCATCATTTGACGAGCCGCTTCATCCCACGACAGCGCCCCGGTCGCAGCAATCCCAGCTTCTCGCATTTTACTGCGCTGTTCGTTAGAATCCAACACCCTCTTTATGGCTTCTTCTAGTTCATTTGCTTTATTCGGGTTGATGTAGATTCCCCCATCTCCCAACATCTCCGGAAGCGGGCTTTCTGCCGTCGCAACCACCGGACAGCCGCAAGCTGCCGCCTCAAGGGCAGGTAGTCCCAAACCTTCAATCAATGAGGGTAGGGTCAAGACGGTCGATCGATTCAATAAAATGACCAGTTCTTCATCAGGCAGATAACCTGTGAATGTCACCAAATCCCCCACTCCCAATTCCTTGATTTGTCGCCTGATCTCTCCAATCTCACTGTGAAACACTTCCTGTTGGAACTCTCCCACCATTACCAGCCGTGCGTCTGAATATTCTTTGGAAACAGCCAGCTTCGCAAACACTGCTACTAAGACGCTCAAATTCTTATGAGGTCCGAAACCGCCCACGTAAGTAATGAGGCGCCCAGATGTTGGAATCCCCAATGATACTAAATGGGGCGTCCATTTGGGTTGGTCTATAACCTGGAAAATGGGGTCGCTGGCACCGTTGACGACGTAAATGCGCTCAGGCGGTATCAGAAAAAATTCTGCAATCCCATCGCGGGAGTATCCTGAGATTGTAACGATCGCATCTGCCTGCCTGCGACCAAGAGCAACCTTCACTTTCCAGAAGGCGCGCCCTCTTCTGCTGGGTGTGGTCAGGTCAGGATATTTCTCGGCGATCACATCATAAATCATTACAATCTTCTTCGCCCGGCTGATCACTGGCACATAGCTGTAAACAGTAGGAAATAATAAAACGTCAAACCCAGGCGCAGATAAAGCCTTGCTCATACGCAGAATGTCGCTGACCGAGCGCGCTCCTCCAGAGGACGCCGAGACCGCTGTTGGCTTTGAAGCGCGCACCATTTGAATTTTTACTTGAGGTGGGATAGCGGACACTGCCTCATTCGAGTCGATAAAGAAGGTGTATTGGTTCCCTTCGTCAAGACATACAAGCGAACTTAACAACGCGCGTGCGAAGCGCCCGTAGCCGCGCGTGTTCTGCCAGGTAGTCGCATCAACACCGATTTTCATATCTCTCGGTCGGAACTTAGAAGTGCGTATATTTCCAAAACTTAGAGGAGCGATTTGTTAATTAATATCAAATTCTTCTACCGCGATGTTTTTCAGCACCTGCGCTCTTGCTACCGGATCAAGCCCATCCAGTTCCTCGAGTATGCGCTGCTCCGCCTGATCGATGTGCGACTGGCGCTGCTCCATCAGAAGGGTGACACCAGCCAAGGTAAGACCAGCAGAAATGCCCCAAGCCACGATCCTGCGATCCCTTCGAATCAACAGCAAGAGCGCCCCTATAACGCCGCTCCCGACGAGCAACCACCCCATATCCAGTGTGTCCGGGCTTGACAATAGTTTGTTTTCTACGTCACTTTTATGTTCTGCCATATCGGTTTTAGATTCCTCCTGATCGGATTCGCTATCTCTACAGATTGATTCTACGGCTGCCCCATTTTACTTCACTATTAATTTTATGACTAAAACTAAATTCTACGCCTTAGATAGTTACACTTAATATGGACTCAATCCCCTATACTGGATTTACTAGTTCAACAAGAATCAACAAGGCTTTGTCACCCGGACAAAGCCTCGAAGCTTGTTATTCAATTGTATTACAGGAGCTTGAGACTCCTAACACGCCACTTATGTCCTTAATCGTAGATGTAGCGCCATTGGCATAAGCCGCGCTCGGGCACCCTTACAGTTTGTTTTATATACCAGTAGTACAACGCACCGGAACTCTTGAAGTAGATATATTCATTTGGATGGATCGGGGGGCTCTCTTCCTCTTCCAACAAAACTGGATTTCCATAAACCAGGTTAACCTGGTTGAAAAAAACAACCTTTTCCATCCCAGGTTCGCCATTATTGACCTCCTGGCTATACAACCACCATGGTTTGGGTTTCTTATTTGTGTCCCAGATATGCCAACGGTAGTCCGGCGGTGCGGAAGCCATCAACAGGGTCGATACCAGCATGACAGCTAAAATGAGCAAGGTGACTTTTTTCACGTGGAATCCTCCTTTTTTCATAAAGTCGGTTCAGACAGAATCAAGATACACACTCCGATTCTAGTTTAGCCCCAAATTTTAGTCAATAGCTGCGGAAAAAAATTCATTCTGATGCAAAACAGCGTTTATTGTTGTGGAACACATCACTTGCACCCACTCAAACCGTTTGATATGTCGCCTAATTAGGTTTCGGATGGATTAAACCGTTATGTAAAAGATTCTAGGTTGGTGTGGGCACAATCAAATTTTTTGAATTTGCCAACCCAGGATGGGATATACTCATAATAAAACATTTTCGACATATGGAGAGCAACGTAACATGACATTCAAACTTGAGAAATTGTTTGTAGATGTGTTCGCACCTCAGAACGGGGACATAGTGACTATCATGTACGATCTACCGCACGGAGAGATACGAGACCTCCTGGCATGGCAAGATCGTCGAGAGATGGCAAACGAATGGCACCGCCAGATAGCTGGATTCTCCCAAACTTATGGTATACACGTCAACCCAATAGTTAGGTACTCGGCAACCGGTGCTCCCCATGCTGAGATGCCAAAATACGGGATATGTGAGGGTACGAAGGTTCAACTCGAAAGCGTCAGTAGAGATTCTACGATCATTATCTCGATGCCCCAGTATTCAGCCACCTCGCCGCTTATGGGACTCGCAAAGAAATATGGATATTTGCGCATCGCCAGCATGCCGGAAGTTGCACGCTCTATGGAAGAGACGGGACTCTCCGCCAATATTAAAGAGATCGCCGAAACTTGCACTCGTCTGGCATCGCTTTTCGAGAGATCGAATGCTGTCGAAGTGACATTTTCAACAGGGCATACCTGCCATTTCGACATATCGGATCACAAACCGGTCTATCGGGAGGATGGAATCCTGCATCCTGGCACTCGCAAGGGTACCCCACAGCTCGCGAACCTCCCCGCCGGGGAGGTCTGTACATGTCCAAACGAAACCAAAAACAGCCAAACGGCAGGTGAAATCCCCACTGTTATCGGCGACGAAACTATAGTAATGATTGTTAAGAACAACCAGATCATCGACGTTAAGGGGGAAGGTCCGATAGCAGAAGATAAACGTCAGGAATTCCACCAGGAGTCAGCCTTGCGCAATATTGCCGAGGTTGCTATCGGCTGCAACGACAGGGCAGTCGTCACCGGTAATACCCTCGAGGACGAGAAGGCGGGTTTCCACTGGGCATATGGACGAAGTGATCTCTTCGGCGGCAGGATAGGCGTCGAAGACTTTACCTCGCCCGACAAAGTGCGCCATATAGACCTCGTCTACGCCAAGGGGAACCCAATCGTCTGTACTCGGTTTGATTTTCTTTATCCAGACGGAACTAGGCAGACGGCTATCATAAACGGCGTGCTGTGCGTTTAACCCATAATAATTCCTGCGCCGTGAGCGGATTGGAAGGTGAGATCCATCGATTTCAAATCGGACACAATAGTCAAGCATATCGTATAATTGATATTGGCGAAACATATAAGGCTACTACCCTACATCGCTCGTTAACCGTCCACTATCGATCAACAGGAGAGTAATACTATGCCAACAGAGCTTACAGTCGAACAGCTTTACCGTACTTGCGACCCATCTACACTTGGGTGCGAGACCAGCGCAGACGTCCAAGAATTGGATACTATTATCGGTCAGAAACGCGCTGTACGATCCCTGCGTTTTGGATTGGATATCAAAGAGAAAGGCTTTAATATCTACCTCGCTGGTGTACCTGGTACCGGACGAACAACTGCTCTAGAACGCTACTTGACCGAGTTTGCCGCCAAAAAACCGCTGCCCAGCGACTGGTGCTACGTCAACAATTTTCATAATCCAGTCGAACCCAACGCCTTGCAGTTGCCTGCGGGGAAGGCGGTGCAATTCCAGCAAGATATGGAGCAGACCGTCAATACTGCAATCGATGATATGCGGACTGCTTTCGAGTCCGAGGAGTATACCTCCCACAAAACGGACCTTATCAACAAAATTCAACAGCAAAAACAAGAGATCTTCACCAAGCTCGGTCAACGCGTCCAATCGGAGAATTTCATCCTCCAGCCCACGCCTATGGGCTTGTTGACCGTCCCAACTCGCGCTGGGCGACCGATTTCAGAGCAGGAATTCCTGCACCTGAGCGAGGAAGAAAAAAACGAGATCAACCAAAAACAGCAGCGCCTGAAAACCGCCCTGGAAACCGAAACTCGTGCAGCAAAAAAGCTGGATCAAGAACTTCGTGCGCAGCTCGAGAAACTGGATGTCGAGGTAGCGCGCTACGCCATCCAACATCACTTCGCTGAGTTAAAGGAAAAGTATCAAGATCTGGAGGAGATTCCTGACCATATCGAACATGTGCGGGAGGATATCCTGGTTAATGTCAAGGAGTTCATAAAGAGTGATAACGGACAACAACCGCTGCCCTTCAGCCGCGGACAACCGGGTCAATTGCCAACACAGAAGTATGCTGTCAACACGCTGGTGGACAATTCTGAACTGGACGGCGCGCCAGTTGTCTTGGAGATGAACCCAACCCACAATAATCTGATAGGCAGGGTTGAACGCGAGTTTGCCTTCGGCGCGCTGGTGACCAACTTCACACTTATCCACTCCGGCTGTCTGCACCGCGCTAACGGTGGCTACCTGGTATTGCCTGCAGAGGACGTGCTGCGTAACCCCTTCGCCTGGGACACACTGAAGCGCGCGCTTGCCAACAAAGAAATCGTCATCGAAGACATGGGTGAGCGGATTGGTTTTTCAACCAAGAGCTTGCGACCCAAACCCATCCCGCTAGATGTTAAAGTGATCTTGATCGGTGAGCCTATCCTCTACCAGCTCTTGCTGCGTTACGACGAGCAATTCACCGAGCTCTTCAAAGTGAAAGCCGATTTTGATATCCAGATGTCTAGGACAGATGAGCACATCCAGGAATACATATCCTTCGTCTGCACCCTGTGCCGCTCCGAAAACCTCAAGCACCTGGATAAGAGCGCTCTGGCTCGCATCATCGAGCACGCCTCACGCATGTCAAACGACCAAGAAAAGCTATCCACCCGCTTCGGTGAAATGTCCGATGTGATCAGGGAGGCAAACTACTACGCAGGCAAGGAAGAAGTGCAGTATGTTACAGAAACACACGTGGAGCGGGCTATTGAAGAGCGTTTCCACCGTTCCAGTTTGATCCGCGATCGCATCCAAGAGATGATCACTCGCGATCAGATCAAGATCGACGTTACGGGCGAGAAGGTCGGTCAGGTAAATGGGCTGTCTGTCCTTGATCTTGGAGATATATCCTTCGGACAACCCAACCGTATCACCGCCAGCATTAGTCTAGGTCGCGACGGGGTGATCGATATCGAGCGTGAGGCCGAGATGAGCGGACCGATCCATACCAAGGGCGTGTTGATCCTCTCCGGTTACCTTGCTGAGAAATTCATCCAGGAAAAGCCTCTCAGTTTATCAGCGCGATTGGTATTTGAGCAAAGCTATTCCGGTGTCGAAGGAGACAGCGCTTCCAGCACCGAGCTGTACGCACTGCTCTCGTCGCTTTCGGGCTTGCCGGTAAAGCAGGGCATTGCTGTGACGGGCTCGGTAAACCAAAAAGGCGAATTGCAGGTGATCGGTGGGGTGAACGAAAAGATTGATGGCTTCTTTGAAGTCTGCTGCGCAAAGGGGCTGACCGGCGAACAAGGTGTGCTGATCCCGGAAGGCAATACGACTAACCTGATGATCAAGAAACCTGTGGTAGACGCAGTACGGGAAGGCAAGTTCCATATATGGACAATCAGAAATGTTGACGAAGGCATCGAGATTCTAACAGGTGTCAAGGCCGGCGAACGACAGGAGGACGGCAGCTTCGAACCAGATACGGTCAATGCCCGGGTGGACGCCAAGCTTTCCGAGTTGGCAGAGCGGCTGGCACAATTTCTCAAACCCATATCCCCTCCCATTGACATTTTCCCCAACTGAACCTAAACTAAACCCATGTTAGCGCGCGTTTATTCCTGCGCCGTGATCGGGTTAGAAGGCGAGATCATCGAGGTCGAAGTGGACACCGGGCAGGGTTTACCCGGCATGACCATCGTCGGTCTCCCGGACGCCGCTGTGCAGGAAAGCCGCGAGCGCGTCCAGGCTGCCATCAAGAACGCCGGTCTGCCATATCCCCGTAAACGAATAATTGTCAACTTAGCTCCTGCAGCAGTGCGCAAGGAAGGTCCCGCTTACGACCTGCCCATCGCCCTGGGAGTTCTTATCATGCACGGCTTACTCCCGCCAGACGCGGCATCCGACTCATTAGTGATCGGTGAACTTTCATTAGACGGCAGCGTGCGCCACGCTCGCGGGGTACTGCCTATGGCAGCCGTTGCCCGCGATCAGGGTTTTAAACGCATTCTTGTTCCCGAAGTCGATGCTCCCGAAGCGGGCTTGATCCCAGGCATGGAAGTAATTGCGGTGCCTTCTCTGGTAGATCTTGTTAAACATCTCAGGGGAGTGGAACTGATCTCGCCGCAGCCAGCGGTTAATCCCGAGGACCTGCCCGTAAGTGTCCAGACCGACTTCAGTGAGATCAAGGGGCAGGAGCACGTCAAACGCGCCCTGGAAGTCGCCTCGGCGGGTTCACATAACGTTTTGATGTTGTAGACGATAGCCAGTCACTATCTTTGCCAAACCACCCTTCTAATCGTATACTCGAATCCGTTCCTAGAATTACTTTTACATGAAGCAATTCTAGAATTTTTCTTTTATCCTCGGGTTTAATTTTTCGAGCATCAAATAATCGTTCCCTAATCTTCGAAGCGAAAGTATCAAGGTTATCGAAATCACCCGGAAGTGGCACGTTAGGAATTCTTTTCTCTACTATTTCAATATCATTATTGATTCGTTTGATTTCATCATCAATCCTGGTTTTTTGCTCAATGTACTCCATTCTCGTTATCTTAATTTCAGGATCAATATAAAGAGCTGTCAAATTATTACGCTCTTCCTTACAGTGGACAAATGCCTTACGCAATGATTCTAAATGCGCAATTTCCCTGGCATGGGTGTTCTTCTGCTGTTCAATTGACGCTTTATAACCTTCTCTTAGTCTTTCTGGTTCAAGCAATATGCTTACAATTTCATCCCAAACTAATGGTTCTAGTCTCCTGGCTGAAATCATTCGGTTAATACAATGTCCTTCTATTACCCTATGCCGATATGATTGGGCATCATTAACTCGTCCATGCTTACCAGCTTTCGCGGTTTGTGCAATATAAGGACGTCCACAGCTTTCACAAAACACCATTCCAGATAAGAGATAGAAGCGGGAGGGTTGCTTGCGTTTTAATTTCCTATTCAGCGCAAGCACCTGCTGTGCTTCTTCAAAAATCCATTCATCAACAATTCTAGGTGTTTCTATCTCAATCCATTCGTCTTTGCTACGCACGATAAGATGTTTGCCGTCACGTTTATGCTTGTTGTAGTAGCATCGTCCAACGTAGGTGGAGTTACGTAATATCTTCGGCACTGTTGACTTACCCCATTTTCCCCCACCCATTTTTGTGGGGATTTTCCTTTTTGTTAGTATTTCAGTAATTCCTCTAATTGAAAATTTTTCTTCAACATAAAGGCGGAAAATCTCTTTTACTATATCCGCCTCTTTGTCGATAGCTACCAATCCAGAAGGTGAATTCTTTTCATATTGGTAACCATAAGGTGGACGACCGCTTACAAACTTTCCACTCTCAGCTTTACGTAGCTTTCCCCGGGTGGATCGTTCAACTCGTTTAAGGTTCTCCCACTTTGCGAAGGTAGCATCCAAATCTTTTCTAACTTCGCCCTCGGGAGATTCCTCATAATTCCCAAGTACGTACTCTACCTTCGCACCTCTGGAAATCAGGTCGCGTTCTAATGTTTCGCGAATATAAGGATCGCGAGCAAGCCTATCCAGTGAATGAACAATTAGAACGTCAAAACCAACGTTTTCTAAAAAATCAAACGCGGCATCAAGACTAGGTCGGGAAAGCTCCCTTGACGAAAAGTCGTCCACAAAAGCCCGAACTGCTCCATTGCCCGAGTCTGCGTCTCTCCCTGTTTCAGGATCAACAAATAAATCACCCACTATTGGGTAATCGCGCGTATTAGCATACTTCAGACATTCAGATATTTGGGTATGAATAGAATAATTTCCTCTTTGCAAGTCGGTTGAAACTCTTCCATAAATTGCTGCTCTTTTACTCATACCTTTCACTCCTTTTCTTTCAATTGGGGAAGGCTTCGTTAGATGCCAACCTTCCACATCTTTGGCGCACCTTTTGTTATTGGGGCATTTATTCATGTATGAAAATCTGATAAACGAAAACGCCCCGATGAATCCCACCAGGGCGCATGAATATTGGTTGGTATAATGTTTACCAGCCCAATCCTCCGCATTCCCGGTGGGTTGGGTCAGGCTCGTGCGATGGTTAGCGCACTAACACGGGCCGTCTCTAGGGTTATAAATATCCTGTCTTAAGATAATTATACCAGATCAAAAGAAACTGTCAAGAATCCTTTTTAGGTCCTCGCTTTTTACCTT
>JAUWPO010000171.1 GCA_030611505.1 Chloroflexota bacterium | reverse complement strand
CGGCGGCTGGAGGAGGCGAATTGATGGGGGTGACGCGGTAGGCGCTGCTTTGCAAAGTGAATGAGTGTCCCTCCCGGGTGCGTAGGATGAGACCGCCATCCTGGTCGAGACCGAGCACCTGACCCTCCGCCGGGGGTTGATCCTTTATCCCATTCTCTGGGTTGATATTCACCCACTCACCTAGATATGCAAGCTTATTCTCCCATGCTTGTTGAAAATTGTCTGATTCCAGGTGCAAACGCCATTTTATTACCTGAGACACGACGGTTTGCAGCAGGTTCAGACGGGAAACCTGGCGCCCGAGGGCTGTTTCCACGCATGTGGTGGGGGTGGTTGTTGAATGCTCCGCTGGGACAGATGCTGGAGCTACGTTGATGCCCATCCCCAATACCGCTGTAGTGAGCTGATCGCCGACCCAGGTGGTCTCTACCAGCACACCGGCTAATTTGCGACCATCGACCAGAACGTCGTTTGGCCACTTTATTTTACTATCGAGGTGGTACCTCTCTCGCAGCGCATCTGAGATTGACAGGGCTCCCAAAGCGGTCAGGTGTGAAACATAACCATGGGATTGGGGTGGGCGGGACGAATCCAAGGTGGTGCAGAGGGGAGGTCTTAATACCAGACTGAATGCCAGTGCCGCGCCGGCGGGTGTGAACCAGTTGCGGTTTCGACGGCCTCGACCAGCAGTTTGTTCATCAGCTATCACAATGGACAGGTCTGAAGCACCCTCTTCTGCCCAGCTAATGGCTTCGTCGTTTGTTGAGCCAACTCGCTCGAAATAACGCAGCCCGCCGATCGGAAGGTCTGCCAATGTCCTTTCTAAGGACTGTACATCCATAAGCAGATTGTACCGCACAGAATGCCATTAAATCATCACCGGCATTCTGTTTCGAAAGTGGACAGGGAAACGATTTTAATTCACGGTCGGCACGTAGCCGCCATCGATGCGGATATTTGCCCCGTGGACATAGCTGGCCAGGGGGCTGGCCAGGAAGACGACCACATCGGCTACTTCCTCCACTTCGCCGACCCGCTCAAAAGGTATGCCATCGGATCCCATTTGGTTGAGGAGGTCGCGGGCTTCGTCGACCGTTGATGCCATACCGTTCTCGATAAACAAATTGGCCATCGCTCCCGAGAAGATTGCGCCTGGACTAACGGTGTTGATGGTGACGGCATCATCACCCATACTTTGGGCCAGCGTTACGGTCAGGTTGTTGACCGCGGCCTTGGTGGTGGAGTAGACACCCATACCAGGAGCTGGTTTGGTCCCAGATGCGCTGGAGATATTGATGATCCGTCCCCAGCCTTGCTTTTGCATTTTTGGCAGGATCAGTTTGATCAGGCGGACCATGGATAGCACATTGATGTTGTAACTACTCAACCAATCTTCAGTGGGGATGGCGAGGTCTTGTTCGTGTGCTGCTCCACCTGCGGCGTTGTTGATCAGGATATCGATACCACCGAGTTCTTTTTCGGCAATCTCGACGACCTTGTTTACGTCTTCATCTTTTGAAAGGTCCCCTACCGCAACGATCGCTTTACCATTGGCTTCATTGATTTCACCGGCGACGCGCTCGGCTTCTTTTTCGCGGCGACCGTTGATAATCACAGCAGCGCCTTCTCGGGCAAAGTGTTTGGCGATGCCTTCGCCGATGCCACCGGTGCTGCCGGTGACTAATACTCGTTTATCTTCTAGTTTTAGATCCATGTATTCCTCTTTGTTAATCTAGTTTCTTGGGAAAGAAGGCCATGATCTTCATCCCCACTTTGTCATCACCTTCAAACTTGAGTTTGCCTCTCACCATGGCGACCATGCCATTCATCTTGCCGGTACCGATTTTAATCCAGTCTTTGGCATTCTTGGTGATAAAGACGCAATCCGATTCGACGTCGACGTCGACTTTGGTAACCCAGGGACCTTCACTCTTGGTCAGGTCCGCCACCCAGGTACCGCCATCGTCGCCGCCGATCTTGAAGCAAAAAGTAGCGTTAATGTTGGATGCCTTTTCAGCATCCAGATTGTCATTCAATTTTGTGAAGAATTTTTCGAGTTCAGTCATTATCTTTTCCTATTGTGAATTATTGTTGTTTTTCCTCTCACCCCAACCCCTCTACTGGTCGAAGAGGGATTAGGGGGTAGGGATTTATTAAGTTATTTGAGCGATTTCTTGAAAGCGCTGGAAGCCAACCACATACCCAGGGCGGTGAAAATGGTAATGGCCACAAAACATAGCCACAAAGGTATGGTATCAACCTTCGCGAACTCGGCGCCGTTTTCTAGCAGCATATAGCGTAGACCGGTGACCACATAGGTTGTCGGGTTGATCAAAGCGCCAATTCGCATCCAGGTGGGCATAGTCTCCAGGGGATAAAGGGCGTTGCTGAGGAACAGGAGCGGAAGGTTCAGAAGCATAATCATGCTGTGATATGCACCCATGTTGTCGGTGCTGGAGGCCATGGATAGCGCGATACCGGCAAAACCTAATGTAAAGCCAGCGACTAACACCAAGCCACCCATCCACCCCAAAGGATTAGAGGTGATGTTGGCGCCCACGATGATACCTACGATCAGGATGATGAGTGATTGAATCAAGCCCTTGGAAACAGTGCTTAATGCGTTCCCCATCAAGATACTTAAACGAGGGATTGGCGCTGCCAGGTATTCTTTCACAATGCCTTGAAGCCGTTCATTTAACCATGTTGAACCTCCTGCAATGGCGCCGCCCGAAGCTGTCAGGGCGATGATGCCGGGAAGCATAAAGGTGATATAGATATCCTCACCGCCCGGCATGGAGGGACCCAATAAACTGCCCATACCTACGCCGAAAAGAACCACCCATAGAATGGGCTGAATTAACATGCCAGTCATCTCCATCTGGTTGTGGATTGACTTGACCATGTGTTTACTCCATAGTGTTACTGCTGCGCTCATTATTTTCTCCTAAATATTTGTAATATTTCAGTGGGTTATTGATCCTAATCCCTAAACTGGCGACCGGTATATTTGAGGAACACGTCACCCAGGCTGGGTTTGGCGACCGAGATATCTTCGACAGTAAAGCCCCTCTCATTTGCCAGAGAGATGATCTCGACCAAACGCCGGCTGCCGGAATCGACACCAATTTGAATGATCCCGTTTCCAGTGGTAATCGTCTCACAACATGACAGGTCATTCACTTTCTCGATGAAATCATCTCGGTTCCCCTGACCGGCGATGGTGATCACATCCGCGCCCATCTGGTCAACCAGTTCGCTTGGTCTGCCCTCTATCAGAATCTTTCCATGGTCAATGATGGCGACCTTGTCTGATAGCTGTTCGGCTTCATCCATGTAGTGGGTGGTCAGTAAAACGCTCATACCGCGATTTACTTTCAACTCAACAATGTAATCACCAATACGTGCCCGGCTCTGGGGGTCGAGACCCAGCGTCGGCTCGTCTAGGAAGAGCACATTTGGATCTGTCATAAGTCCCCGGATGAGTTCAAGACGTCGTTTCATTCCGCCAGAGTAGGTGCTGATGGCCCGGTCGGCGGCGTCTTCCAACTCCACCAGGACCAGCAATTCGGTGATCTTTGCTTGACGCTGATCTTTGCTCATACCATACAGGCGGGCGTGATAATTCAGCGCTTGTCTGCCGGTTAGTTCCTTATCCAGGGTAGTTTCCTGGAATGTGACACCAATAGTCTTGCGAACATCGTTGGCTTGCATCACGACATCGAACCCGGCGACTTTGGCGCTGCCCTCAGTCGGCTCTAATAATGTGGTTAGCATTATGATGGGGGTAGTCTTGCCGGCGCCGTTCGGTCCCAGCAGGGCGTAGATGGTGTTGGCTTCGATGGCCAGGTCAACGCCGTCAACGGCGAGGATTTCTTGACCAAAGCGCTTGACCAGCCCCCTGGCTTCGATGACCAGGTTGTTTTTGGATGCTTCGCTCATAATGGTATTCTCCTTTTTTGTTTATTGGGATGAGGGATGGTTTTTGATATCGACCTCAAGCCCCCAATCCGAGGACTCGAGGCGGGTAATCACTTCTGAGAGCCACTCAAGATCAGTCACGAGGTGGCGAATCTGGTGGTCGATGGTGAATTGGAAGGCACCGTGGTGGCTTTGGTCTGATTTATTAGCGACAATAAGCTCTTCGATCGTGAGGCGCCGTTTTTCCAGGAGCGGGAGAACCTCCTCCGGCGGGAGTGCGTCGAAGAAAGCCAGGCAGAGTGTGCTGGTATGCTCGGACGGTTGGTATTGACCAAGACAACATCTGAGCATTTCCTGGAACTCGGCATCTCCTTTTTCAGTGAGGGAATAAATCCGGCGGGTAGGTCGTTTGCCCACCTTCTCTTCGCGGTATGAAATCCAACCCTGTTCAGCCATGTTGTGCAACAAGCGGTAGGCAGTGGGCTTGGTGAGGTTGATGTTGGATCCCAGGTGGGCGTCGATCAGGTCGTTGATCTGGTAGCCGTACATTTCGTGCTGGCGCAGCAG
>JAUWPO010000050.1 GCA_030611505.1 Chloroflexota bacterium | reverse complement strand
GAGCCTTGAGCTGCTGACACTGGTAGGATTAGAGGACCGTCTGCGACATCTTCCTAACCAATTATCCGGTGGGCAGCGACAGCGCGTCGCCGTTGCGCGCGCCCTGGCGAACAAACCGCCTCTGGTTCTGGCGGATGAACTGACAGGCAATCTGGATTCGGTCGCTGGTCAGGAATTAATGAGTTTATTACGCGAATTAAATCAGAGCCAGGATACGACTTTTATAGTCGTGACTCATGATCTGTCCGTAGCCCGCCAGACAAACCGGGTAGTTATCATGGCAGATGGGCGCATTGTGAGAGAGGACATCATAGGCTCGCCAGTTGAAGAGGACTTAAAAATGTGGCGTCATTCTGGTCTTGGGCGGCGTATCCTTTCCAGGGATGAGGAGACAATGGCATCATTGGGTATTGTTGAATCCCAGATCAAGCTAGTGCAGTCCATACTCGAGCAGGCAAATCAGAAATAATGAAAATCCTTGTCACCGGTGGGACCGGATTTATCGGCAAGGCGCTGATCCGGCACCTTATTGAAAACGGATATACCGTCCGCACACTTATACGACCATCTTCCCGTTCTCCCAATCTACCCCACGGTGTACCTGTAGATGTCACTGTCAGCAGTCTGAGGGATGAGCGTGGCTTGAGAGCATCCATGGTGGGTATTGATGTAGTCTATCATCTGGCAGGCGGTGAATGGAGAGGAACTCAGGCTAGTCTGATGGAAATCGACATTCAGGGCACAAGAGCAGTTGTAAGTGCCGCTAAGGACGCCGGTGTTAAACAGATCTTTTACATCAGCCATTTAGGCGCCGATCGTGCTTCAGCCTACCCGGTGCTCAAGGCAAAAGCAATCGCCGAAGAGTTCATCCGCCGAAGTGAAATAAATTACACAATAATCCGCTCTGCAATTGTCTTCGGACCCGGCGATGGATTGACGACCGGATTGGCTCGCATCATGAGCGTGTTGCCTTACGTTATCCTTATCCCGGGTGATGGAAAAGTTCTCCTTCAGCCGCTCTGGGTTGAGGATTTAGCCACCTGCCTTACATGGATATTGGAAGATGCGGATACAGTCAACCGGACGATTGACGTGGGTGGACCAGAGCACCTACCTTTCTCTCAAATCATAGAGCTAGTAATGGAGGCAACCGGTATTAGACGACACATTATAAGCGTCAGGTCTCCCTACTTGCGAGCCATGAGCGTATTTTTTGAGTCTATCTTCCCCAATCTACCAGTTTCGGTGTACTGGTTGGACTACTTAGCTTCAAACCGCACATGTGCTTTGGATACGATGCCGCGCGTATTTAACCTGATGCCGTCCCGTATCTCTCAAAGATTAGACTATCTCGAAGGGCAGAAATGGGGTCAGTCACTAATACGCAGCATGTTGACTCGCTCAAGATAGTGTTTTTTAGGGTATAAATACTTGCAGATGGAGGAGTGAATGGCAAATTGGCTTTACGGCGACCGATATCGATTGCACATTCTTGAATCGTTTGACCAAATGAAGGCAATCGAAGATTTACAGCGCGAAGTCTGGCCTGGTGATGAAACAGGAATTGTCCCATCGCACTTGCTGTTAACGATTGTTCATAATGGGGGTTTGATCATCGGCGCTTATCAAATATCCGAATCCAAATTTAGCAAACCAGAAAAGAACAACTTTATCAAAGAAGAAATTCCACCAGATGCCCCCTTAATAGGCTTTATCTACGGGTTCCCTGGTATCTATTCCACACCTGATGGACCTCGTCTGAAGCATTGTTCCCACCAGATGGGTGTCCACCCCAAGCACCGCGACCAGGGGATTGGTTTTGTCCTCAAACGCGCCCAATGGCAGATGGTTCGCCACCAAGGAATTGATCGTATCACCTGGACTTATGACCCATTACAGAGTCGCAACGCCTATCTGAATATCGCTAAACTAGGTGCGGTCTGCAATACATACCTGCGAGACATATATGGTTCGCTGGAAGATGACTTGAACGTTGGTTTGCCATCGGATCGATTTCAGGTCGATTGGTGGACGAACACACAGCGAGCGAAACAACGTCTCAATAAAAAAGCGCGCTTGAAGTTGGATCTGTCGCACTTCCTGGCAGCCGGAGCTGAGATCGTGAATCCAACATTTGAGAGAGAAGATGGTTTACCTCGAGCAAATTTTGATCGTATCGATGAAATGACAGAAAAGCATATTGACGTTAATGGCGAACCATCTATAATCCTGATTGAGATTCCAGCGGATTTTCTCGATCTTAAGGCAAAAGATTTCGCACTTGCTCAAGAATGGAGATTTTTTAGCAGGACATTGTTCGAATTCTACTTCGGACATGGATACCTAGCAACTGATTTTGTGTACCTGGTAGGGGATAAAGCGCGCAGCTTTTACGTTCTCATCTATGGTGAGAGGACTTTATGAAAATCACACGCATTATCCTTCACCATCTTCGGATGAACTTGCGTTCACCCTTTGAAACATCATTCGGGAGCATACAATCCCGTGATTGTATCTTACTGGAAGCATTCTGCGACGATCAGGTGGGCTATGGTGAATGCGCCGCTGATCGAGATCCAGGCTTCTCTTACGAAACCGCAAAAACAGCCTGGCATATCTTGCAGGATTTTCTGGTCCCAGCTGTTCTTAATCAGAAGATCAGCAACGCTGATGATCTCCAACGGCGAATGGCGTTTGTGCGTGGTCACCCGATGGCAAAAGCAGGTTTAGAAATGGCAGTTTGGGATTTGCTCGGCAAAAGGAGGGGCATTTCACTCAAGCAGTTGTTGGGAGGGAAATCCAACCGCGTTCAGGTTGGAGTTTCGATTGGAATTCAAGAATCCTCACCTGAACTGATAAATACTGTTGAAAGCTATTTAGCACTGGGATACAATCGGGTGAAGATCAAAATTAAACCCGGACGCGATATCGGCGATACCAGTGCCGTCCGTCAAGCCTACCCGGATTTGCGGCTGCAAGTGGATGCAAACTCCGCCTACTCGCTGGAATCAGCGCAATCTCTCCTGCCTTTGGATGAATTGGATCTGCTGTTGATCGAACAGCCCCTATCAGAAGACGACCTATGGGATCACAGCCTGCTCCAAAAGGAATTCAATACTCCAATATGCCTGGATGAGAGTATCATTTCACTCCGCCATGCTCGTCAAGCTCTCGAAATGAAAGCTTGTAAAGTAATAAATATCAAATCCGGTCGAGTCGGCGGACTCAGCCAGGCTGCCGCCATTCACGACATTTGCCTGGCACATAATGTGCCCGTATGGTGCGGTGGTATGCTGGAAACAGGTGTGGGCAGGGCTGCAAACTTGGCTTTGGCATCTCTGCCAGGATTCACTTTACCAGGAGATATTTCCGCCACAGACAGGTACTATCAAGAAGACATAACCGAGCAGCGTTTTACTCTTAACCCTGGAAGTACGATAACCGTTCCCACAGGTCACGGTCTGGGTGTTAATATCAATAGGAAAGCGCTCGAAAAGGTTACCATTAATCGGCTGACTATTGATTGAATTCGCGAAGTGAAACCCAAAATAATTTTCAATCTTCGCAATACAGCGCTGTCGGAAAACAGATACATCACAGGTTGACAAGGATATTAAATGCGCACCTACGACATTTCCCTAACCATCTCACCCAATCTACCAATCTGGCCCGGTGATACCACAATTTCAATCGAACGGACTGAAAAAATCGAGCAGGGTGGCGATGCAAACGTCACGCGCCTAGAAATGAGCGCCCATGTCGGTACGCACGTTGATGCACCTTATCACTTTTTAGGCGGCGAGGCGGCTACCGTTGAACAATTACCCCTTGATATCCTGCATGGACGGGCATATATGCTCCAAATCGAAGACGAAGTGGACTTGATCACCGAAAGCGTGCTCAAAAATGCTGCCATCCCACTACGCATCCGGCGCTTGCTGCTCAAGACACGCAATTCCTTATACTGGGCTGGTGGTGAAACAAAATTCCAGGAAGAGTTCGTGGCACTTAGCGAGGATGGTGCCCAATACCTTGTCGACCGGGGGATTAGGCTAATTGGTGTAGATTACCTTTCTGTTGCCCCATTTAACGATACTGGTCCCACGCATAAGGTTTTGCTGTCAGCGGGTGTTGTGATTGTCGAAGGCTTGAATCTATCCTTTGTTTCTCCAGGTCGCTATACGCTTTACTGCCTGCCAATCAAGATAAAAGGCGCAGATGGAGCCCCAGCGCGCGCTATTCTTATAGGCTCTTGATGATGTGCATTTCTGATTAGTCCATCGGGATGAAGAAATTACCCTCATGTGTACAGATTGATTTAAATATGATCCACAAAAGACTGATTCTATTGGTCATAACAACCCTGGTTTTTTAATTCCTACTGCTGGCTGCGGATTATCACCCGCGGCATCCCCTGAAGGAGAAACTGATATGTCAATACAAGTATCCAGCACTGCGTTTACTGAAGGCGATATAATTCCCAAAGTTTACACATGCGATGGCAAAGATATCTCTCCCCCATTGAATTGGAGCGGCGTCCCGGATGGTACTCGTAGTTTCGTGTTAATTTCGGATGATCCAGACGCTCCCGTAGGAACCTGGGTTCATTGGGTGCTATTCGATATTCCCGCAGATCTAAGCGGGCTCCCGGAGGGTGTTCCAAAATCACCCTCAGTAGCAGGTGTTGGCACTCAAGGCAGCAACGATTTCGGGAAAACGGGCTACAATGGACCCTGTCCACCGCGCGGAAAACCCCATCGCTACTTTTTTAAGCTGTATGCATTAGACATAGAACTCCACCTCGAGCCAGACGTTACCAAAGCTGCCGTAGAAAAAGCTATGGGTGGTCATATCCTGTCAGAAAGTCAGGTTGTAGGCAAATACGGTAGGTGAAAGTTTTACAACCTGCTTACATTTTTTTCACTCTCGAAGTTTGCCACCATCTGTCCCCTGAACTGGCTCATGTATAAGTTGTGATAGAACCCCTTAAGTGCAAGCAGTTCTTCGTGATCGCCGCGTTCAACGATGCGACCCTTATCGATAATGAGCAGCTCATCGGCTTCACGAATGGTGCTCAAGCGGTGAGCGATTACAAAACTGGTGCGCCCCGCCATCAGCCGCAGTAACGCTTCTTGAATTTCCGCCTCCGTGCGTGTATCTACGGAACTGGTGGCCTCATCCAGGATCAGGATACGCGGATCAGCCAGTACAGCACGGGCGATGGTCAGCAGTTGGCGCTGCCCCTGGCTGAGGTTGCTGCCCCGCTCTGCCAGTTCCGTCTGGTAGCCTTGCGGTAGGCGGCAGATAAATTGTTCGGCGTTGGCTAATTTTGCGGCGGCTTTTACTTCTTCGTCGCTGGCATCAAGACGTCCATAGCGGATGTTCTCCATTACCGTATCAGCAAACAGGAACATCTCTTGCAGTACAATCCCCAACTGACGCCGCAAACTGTCCTGCTGCACTTCTCGAATTTCGTAACCATCAATACAAATAGTGCCCGACTCAATTTCGTAAAAGCGCGAAAGCACGTTTACCAAGGTGGTTTTACCTGCTCCCGTTGGTCCTACTAAGGCGATTCTCTGCCCCGGCTGCGCTTCAAAGCTGATATCTTTCAACACCGGCACACCGGGCGTATAACAGAAATCCACGTGCTCAAACGAAACATGACCTTCTGCGTCGGATAACCGTTCTGCGTCAGGGATGTCCTCAATGACTGGCACTTCATCAATAATTTCAAAGACACGTTCAGCTCCGGCCAGCGCAGCCACAATGGTGAAGTACAAATTGGACATCTGATTGATAGGTCGGGTAAAGTGTCGGGAATAGCTTATGAAGGCGGCGATCAACCCGACGGTCACACCCGCAATTCCAGCGATAGCCATGTATCCGCCCACCCCGGCCACAACAACCATGCTGAGATTCGTTAGAACCATCATCAAGGGTCTTATAAAGCCAGTCAGCGTCTGGGCGCGTACGCCCGCGTCACGAGCTAGCTCATTGGCAGCGGAAAAGTCGGATACGGCTTTTTCCTGTAGTCCATAAGCGACAACCACCCTTTGACCGCTCAAGGTCTCTTCCATCAAGCCGTTCAATGCACCCAGGTTCCTTTGCAATTTGCGAAAAGCGGATCGGGAGCGCACTCCGATGACGCCCACCAGCATCAGCATCACAGGCAGCGTCAGCAGTGTTGCCAAAGTCAGCCAAACATTGAGGATCAGCATCATAACCAGAACACTGATCAGCGTAGCCAGACCGCTGATGAATTGGGTGAAATTTTGAGATAACAGGTCGGAGATAGCGTCCATGTCGTTCGTCAGGCGGCTCATCAAGTCACCTGCCGGTTGGCGATCGAAGTAACTGAGCGACAAAGTCTGCATATGAGCAAAAAGATCCCGGCGCATGGTATTCATCGCTTTTTGAGCGATGGCTGCCATCATGCGCCCGTACAACACCCACGTCAGCCACGATCCCAGGTAGACGACCACCATCGCCAACGAGATGCGTGCCAGCCCAGTCACATCATGACCCTCGATGTATTGATCAATAGCGATGCCCATGAGCAGCGGGCCGATGACTAACAGGATCGTCGAGATAATGATCAGTATAAAAACCAGTCCCAACTGCGATTTATAAAGGCGCAGGTAGGCTAACAGTCTTCTTAATGCCTGGTGCGAATCACCAGCCGTCGCCGCACGGGCTGCATCCGATGCTCTAAATCCCATCTTGTGGTCTCCCGTTCCCATTCAGAGGACCATCGCCCAACTGGGATTCGTAAATTTCCTGGTAAATAGGGCTGCTGGTCATCAATTCCCGGTGGTTGCCTATAGCGGCAATACGACCTTTGTCGAGCACGATGATATTATCGGCGGTTAACACCGTGCTAATACGCTGCGCAACAATAAAGCTGGTGACGTCCTCCAGTTTGTCATCCAACGCTTTCTGAATACGCACTTCCGTCGCCACATCCACTGAGCTGGTGCTGTCGTCCAGGATCAAGATTTTAGGTCGGCGGGCAAGAGCGCGGGCAATAGCCACTCGCTGGCGCTGACCGCCCGATAGCCCTGCTCCACGCTTCCCAACAACCGTGTCATAACTGTCATGTTTGGAAGTTATAAAGTCGTCCGCAGCGGCGAGTTGAGCCGCAGTCACAATGTCATCTTGTGAGGCATCATAATCACCGAAAGCAATATTATCGCGGATCGTGCCGCTGAACAACAATGTCTCCTGCAAACAGACGCCGACCAAAGCCCGCAGCGATTCTTTAGTCACCTCGCGCACGTCAACACCATCGATTGTCACCCGTCCCTCGGACACGTCGTAAAAGCGCGGGATCAGGTTGACCAGGGTTGATTTGCCAGAACCGGTTGCACCGAGAATGGCCACAGTTTCACCCGGTCTTGCCACGAAGTCGATATTCTTGAGTACGACTTCGTGTTCATTCTGATCGCTATCATAGTCGAAGGTGACGTTCTCGAAGGCGATACGACCGTTGACCTGTTCAGGGTCTATGGGGCGGGCTTGCGGTTTATCTTGCACCTTTACCTTGCTATCAACCACTTCCAAAATCCTCCCGGCTGAGGCTTCGGCGGCTGATATCATGGGAAGAATCCTACCCAGCATCATCACGGTGATCATCGTCATGAGCAGATAGTTGACGAAGGCAACAATCTCGCCGCTGGTCATTTGTCCGTTGATCGCTTGGAGTCCACCAAACCAGATGATGGCTGCTATGCCCAGGTTGAGTATCAAAACCATAGTGGGCAACAACAGCACCACCAATTGATTGACCTGGATGCTTTTATTCATCAATTGCGTATTGGCTCGATCATAACGTTCATTTTCATAATCAGCACGCACAAAAGCTTTGACCACTTGAACCCCCGCCAGATTTTCTTGCATCACCGTGTTGAGCCGGTCCAGGCGGCGCTGCACGGCTTCGTACATTGGCCCACTCTTGACGGTGAACCACCAGATGATACCGGTCATCAGCGGCAGCAGCACCAGCAGCAGCAGCGCCAGGGTCGGGCTGATGAGTACCAGCATGATTAGGCTGCCAACCAGCATCAACGGCGTGCGCAGCGCCATTATCAACGACATCATCACTACCAATTTGATTTTATTCACGTCGCTGGTCAGGCGCACCAGCAGTTCCCCCGTTCGCAGTTCATTCAGATTGCCAAAGGAGAATTGCTGAATACGGCGATAGGTGGCGTCGCGGATGTCAGCGGCAGAATGTTCCGAAACTCGCACGCTTAGAATGACGTTGGCGATGGAAAACAACATACTCAGCAGCACCAGACCGATCATTTCGAGCGTCACTATGCCTACGATGCCCATGTCCCCGGTTGCGATACCATCGTCGATAATACGCTCAATTTGAAGCGGGATGAGCAATTCTACGACCGTCGCCAGGAATAAAAATGAGACTGCCAGAGCGATTAATATCCAGTACGGTCTCAAGTAGTGCAGCATACGACGGAAGGATGTCATGATATTCCGGTTATACCAGTTTTCCCATCAATTAAATTTATTTTCTTGATGAAGTTCAATGTTTGAACACTCCACAACAGAAAAACGTGAAACGAATAGACTACGTTTCACGTTTTTATTATACTGAAAAACAAGCAGGAAAATTTTTTTTGATTATCTCCTAAGCTGCCAATAGTTCTGGAGTCCCGCTGGTCTTAGGAGAAGGTGGTGGGAATATATCTTCAAATTCTTCCCGCGTGATTGTTTCGACTTCCAACAGCCGTTTGGCAATCGCATCTAATTTTTCGCGATACTCGATTAGGATCTGTTTTGCCTTTTCGTGAGCATCGCTTACAAGACGACGTGTTTCTGCGTCAATCTTCTCCGCGACCGCTTCCGAATAATCACGCTGTTCGGAGATTTCACGACCAAGGAAAATCAATTCATCTTTCTGACCGTATACCATTGGTCCAAGTTCGTCGCTCATTCCCAGACGGGTGACCATAGCACGCGCCATTTTGGTCACTCTTTCCAGGTCGTTGGAAGCTCCGGAGGTGATGTCATCAAACACCAACTCCTCGGCAGCACGACCACCTAATAAGCCAATCATATCGGCGAGCAATTTCTTGCGCGGCATGAGCGTCCTATCCTCTTCTGGCAGCGCTAAGGTATAACCACCTGCCATCCCACGCGCGATGATCGAAACTTTATGGATCGGATCTGCGCGAGGAAGTGTATTCATCACCACGGCATGACCCGCTTCATGATAGGCTACAATTTTCTTCTCTTCCACGCTGATCAAGCGGCTTTTCCGTTCAGGTCCTGCGATCACGCGGTCGATTGACTCTTCCAACTCCTCCTGACCGATTAACTTTTTATCACGCCTGGCTGCCAGGATAGCCGATTCGTTGATCAGGTTTGCCAGGTCAGCTCCCACGAAACCAGGAGTTGAGCGCGCTACAACACCCAGGTCCACATCTGGCGATAACGGTTTTCCTTTTACATGCACTTCCAGGATTTGTTCACGACCACGCATATCAGGTCGATCGAGGATCACTCTGCGATCGAAACGACCTGGACGTAGCAAAGCAGGATCCAGAATATCGGGTCGGTTCGTGGCTGCCATAATGATCACGTTTGTATCGGTTTCAAAGCCATCCATCTCAACTAACATCTGGTTGAGAGTCTGTTCACGCTCGTCGTGACTGCCGCCTAAGCCGGCGCCGCGTTGCCTGCCCACAGCATCGATCTCATCTACGAAAACGATACATGGAGTATGGCGTTTGGCCTGGTCGAAAAGATCGCGAACACGGCTTGCACCCACACCAACGAACATCTCCACAAATTCAGAACCTGAAATTGAAAAGAATGGTACTCCGGCTTCTCCAGAAACCGCCTTTGCCATAAGAGTCTTGCCAGTACCCGGAGCCCCGACGAGTAAAACACCTTTTGGAATACGAGCACCCAATGAGATGAATTTCTCAGGTTCTTGCAAGAACTCCACTATCTCGCTTAATTCCTCTTTTGCTTCTTCGACTCCAGCCACATCCTGAAAGGTGACGGTTGGTTGATCACCAGTAAACATCCGTGCTTTTGATTTTCCGAACGAAAGTGCAGCGTTGTTGCCACCCTGCGCTTGCCGGAAAACGAACCAAAAAATACCTCCCAATATGAGAAAAGGCAGAATATAACCTAAGGCGGTCGCGATACCTAGCCAGGCGCTGGGCGCTTTCACTTCCAGGTTGAATTTATCTGGTTGTAGTTGCTCGGTTGTTACACCCAATTCTTTCAATTGTTCAATTAATGTAGCGTCGCCTTCCTTTTGTGCTGTACTTTCTGAGCCGTCTGTGTAAATCACACGCAACTGGTTCTCATCCTCAATAAGGCGCTCAACCTTTCCGCTCTGAATATCAGCAGCTACTTGATTGATGCTTAACACCTCTTGAGTAGTCGCTTGCTGCTGGAAGTTATATACCACCATCGATATGATGGCGATAAAGAGCAACAAGTAAATAATTGAAGAACGGTTGCGGGTTGGGTTCACTTTACCTCCGAATCAGATATTTAACCGCTAATTTCCAACTTGATTATACCAATCTATAGACTAAGCTGGTAGTAGTTATTAGCTACAACTTTCGATTTCTAACACCCTTCTAACATAAATCTAAGCACTTCCATAGAAAACCTGAGGCTCCGGGGTGGTTTCCGGAGCCAATTTTTGAGGATAGTATATCCCAAGCTCATTAATCGCGATTGATGGAATATCGGTGATGATAGTTATCACCTTGAATCGGCATTCACTTATGTTCTTTTCTGTTAAGTGTAGGGATTGTCTCGTCCCAAAATAAAGGCATCAATTCTTCTCAATACACGATTTATTATCGATCGCAGGCGAGCATATAGGCTGTAAAATGCCGGACGTACAACCTTTATACCAGGAAATGGTCCGCTCCATCTAGCTACTGCTGCGCCCCATGTTAAACCACCCCCAAAGCCTACAAATACAACATGATCCCCCGGTTTTAACCTACCATCATTGATTGCTTCACAAGTGGCGATCGGGATTGAGGCTGTAGAAGTATTACCGTAACGATCCAAGTTAACAATACATCGCTCCATTGGAAAATCCAATTTCTTTAACGCAACCTCAATGATGCGCTTATTCGCCTGGTGTGGAATTATTAGCTGGATGTCGTCCATGGATAATTGCGCTTTATTGACAACTTCCTTGGTTGCCTGAGCCATAACGCGCGTTGCAAATCGAAATACCTCACGACCTTTCATCTTGATATTATGCAATCCTTCATTGACTGTATCAATGGTGGTTGGATAACGGCTCCCCCCACCAGGCAAGTAAAGTAAATCCCCACCGGACCCGTCTGATCGCATTACGGCAGATAACAATCCAGCCCGTTCCTCACCAGCTTGAAGCACAAAAGCACCAGCTCCATCACCAAAAAGCACACAAGTATCGCGATCTGTCCAGTCAACAAAGCGTGATAGAGTTTCTGCACCGATTACTATGGCGGTCCTGATTGATCCTGTTCGGATGGCTTGGGTGGCGATGTTTAATCCGTAAATAAAACCGGTGCAGGCTGCTAACAAGTCAAAAGCCCCCGCTCTAACGGCACCAAGCCGGTCTTGTACAAGGGAAGCAGTCGCAGGGAATAAATACTCTGGCGACGAAGTTGAAACAATAATGAGGTCAATTTCTCCGGGATTAATTTTGGCGATCTCAAGGGCGCGCCTGGAAGCCTCTGTCGCTAAGGAGGCCGTGGTCTGATCGTCTGAAACGATCCTACGCTCGCGTATTCCTGTGCGGCTTACGATCCACTCATCGGTCGTTTCCACCATTTGTTCCAACTCAAAATTAGTCAGCACTTTTTCTGGAACAGCCATCCCCCAGCCGGTGATGTGAGCAAATGGACTCATCAATTTTTCTCCATAACCTTCTCTCAAAAGTTCACGAGTTCAGACGAAGAGGTCTTTTGGTCTCGTTGTGATCAACTGGTAGTGTATTATCTCAATGACCAGTCACTCGACTGAAAATAATTGTCGCGTTGTGTCCCCCGAATCCAAACGAATTGGACATAATGTTTCTGATCTTTATAGATCGCGCTTGGTTAGGAACATAATCCAAATCACATTCTGGATCTGGGTTTTCGTAGTTGATAGTCGCAGGAACGATCTCGTCCTGTAACGCTTTTACACAGATCACAGCTTCGATTGCACCAGAGGCGCCTAACAAATGTCCAGTCATCGATTTCGTCGATGACACTGGTATCTGATATGCTCGGTCACCAAAGACCGTTTTTATGGCTGCGGTTTCGCTTCTATCATTCAAGAATGTGCTTGTGCCATGGGCATTGATGTAATCAACGTCATTAATTTCCATTCCGGCATCGTTCAATGCCGCTTCCATACAAAGTGCCGCACCAGCCCCATTTTCAGCAGGGGCAGAAATGTGGAACGCGTCATTGGTCGCTCCATAACCGCTGATTTCGGCCAAGATTTGAGCGCCACGCGCCTGAGCAAATTCGAGTTCTTCCAACACTATCACAGCCGCACCCTCACCCATCACAAACCCGTCGCGGTTTAAATCAAATGGACGTGATGCTCGTTGAGGGTCATCATTGCGTGTGGAAAGAGCACCCATATTGCTTAATCCAGCCATTGCTATTGGAATTATGACGGCATCGCTGCCTCCAGCGAGAATCACGTCCGCACTGCCGCGGCGGATTATCTCTGATGCCTCTCCAACGGCGTTCGTGCCCGTAGCACAAGCTGTGGAAACGGCCATATTCAACCCTCTCACCCCAAGGTAGATGGCTGTCATTGCGGCGGCTGAATCTAGCAGCATCATGGGGACTAAAAACGGACTGACGCGCGTTGGCCCACGCTCGTAAGAGACTTTCACCTGTTCATTCATGGTCCCCATACCCCCAATTCCAGAACCAATTACAACCCCTATCCGGTCACGGTTGTCATCTGTAATTTTAAGTTTGGAACTTTCCACTGCCTGCAATGCTGCTGCCAATGCAAATTGTGTAAAGCGGTCCATTCTCCTCGTATCTTTGCGTCCAAATAGTATATTGCCGTCAAAACCTTTTACTTCAGCTGCGATCTTGGTGCGATGTTGGCTGGCATCAAAATGCGTTATGTGCCCGGCTCCAGATTTTCCAGCTATGATGTTATTCCACATCACGTCAATATCATTACCGACCGGGGTTATACAACCCAAACCTGTGACAACAACCCTTTTACGCATCGTTCCTCCTTTGTAGACTTATCTACTAATAATCATCATATTTTATCACTACTCTTCTGAATTGGATTCGTATTATAACGGAGCAACAACTTCGAGATTTTGGTAAATTTGACGTATGTGCAGTCGATCGTGTTGGGCGATAATGTTTACCAACTCAGCCAAAGTGGTTCTACCAAAGAACGCATGCCGCGCTGGACGCCGCCACTCTTCCATTTTCACCGATTCAAGCATATCCAACATTTCAAGTCGAGCAATAATGAATTGCTGCAGGGCTTCTAGTCCGTTTTGATCAATATAGCCTCTTTCCTGAGCCCAGGGGTCAGTATCCTCTCCGGGAATAAATGGGTCATTCTCGTTAAGTACTTTTTGTAATCGAGGTTTACTGACTTCCCTGTCAACATCACGCAAATGACAAATTATTTCAAGTAGACTCCATTCATCAGGTCGAGGTCGCTTTTTCCACAACTCGAGTGGTAAATGGCGGCAAAATGTATCAAGAGCAGCCGGTGTAGCCCGTAGAATCGCTAACATAGCCGCAGGAGATGAATAATCTGGCAGCAAGTCTTGATGTGGCATCTCCTGCAACCACGGTAAAACATCCCCTAAATCTCCACTGGCGCCAGGTATTTCAAATCCATTTTGCACATCATTCCCATCAATATTCACCCAAAATGTAGGCAAACCAAGCTTGCTAGCCGGCAGGATATCTTTTTCTACATCGTCCCCAATCATGATTACCGAGTCTTCCGGCCAACCAAGTCGAGCCATAACTTCGGCATAGTAATCAAGGGCGGGTTTTGCGAAGTGAAAAGTTTCGTAAGATGAGATCAATTGAAATTTGAATTTATCAGGAGAAAGGTTCGCCCACGATAAGCGCTGCGAGATTGCGGTCATAGGAAAAAGCGGGTTAGTCGCGATCGCGATTGTATATTCTCTTTTTTGGGCATACTCTATAAGCGGGACTGCTTTTGGTTTTTGGTAGGTTAATTCCCTCAATGTCGGAAAAACTTTTTCATAGAATCTTTCGGCTGCAGCTTGAAATTTATCCACATCCAGATTGAGCGCTGGATAAAATGAAGCCTCAAACGCCTCCTGCAGTGTACGGTCTGGCTGTCGATTATCGAACATGTCCTGTGTGGAGCTTAATAAAGCACGCACGAATTTCTCAGGTTCGACAATAGGCTCAACCGTTTTCGAAAACGATTCTAGATAGTGTGGCAAGAATTCATCGAAATTGTTTCCTAATAAGGTATCATCCAGGTCAATAAGGATTGCCAGGCTCACGTGTCTTCTCCAGTGAAAGCAGATGGCAGGCGGTGGCATTCACCACAACCGATATGCGGGTCAAAAACATCACGAAGGGTCTTTGTACAGTACGACCGTACCCGAACACGACGTTTGCCAAATGGAAAGGAGCGCTCTAAACGAGGTTCCAGGACCATGTGAGAACACGCGTTTGCGAGCTGGATATCAGGAACGGGGCAGGTATCACACAATTCGG
>JAUWPO010000014.1 GCA_030611505.1 Chloroflexota bacterium | reverse complement strand
AGCCAGCGCCAGCGCTCCGGCGAATGGTCCTATACCAACCCAGACCACGAAGATAATCACGTAGATCAAGGGTTCGATCGCTCGGACTGCGTTGAGAATGGTGCGCATGAACATGTAAATAATTGAACCGATTGGCACAAGATCTTCGGGATCATAGCGCAGAGATAACAAGCCTCCTGAGATGGCGCCTAACGCCGCCGGAATCCATAGGGTTTTCATTGGGTCGGCGATCTGGTACAGCCATTCAATTCCGGCGCCAACGATGGCGAAGAGAACCCCCCCGGCTAGGGCCGCTATCACGAAATTGATGACCCTGATGGTGCTCAGGGAATAACGCTCAGTGAGCGCAAGACCCAACTTACCAAAAATACTTCCAATCACTGCGGCTCCAGCCAGGGCAACCACAGCGGGTGTTGTCATCCTCAGGACCTCACCAATTTGGGCGGTGAAAAAGCCTATAAAAGCGAACGGTCCAACGATGTCCATTAAGGCTTCACCGGTAATGAACAACAGATTTGCCAGTAAATACGCCGCCAAGATAAAGGACAAGGCTGCTATGATCAAGGCGAGAATTCGGGCTGCTCGTACAGGTAAACTCGGTTGTTCGGTTTCTTCAGGAGGGATCGCCCAGCGTGCGGTAAACCAGGTCACGAGCAGGCTGACAATAAATCCCAATACATTGAGACCTGTACTGGTAATCAGGATATCTCGCAGCTGCCCAACCCACCTGGCAAAAGCGAGTCCCAAAACTATGCCAAGTGGCCAGGCAATGATGGTCAGTGCGACACTGGTTATTGGACTTTTAACGTCGCTCATCAGGTTGCGGGCAGCGAGGAAGCTGAGTGGAATTGCGATCAGGGTGCCGAAAGTTGTCGCTAGCAAAGCCAGGAAAACCGTTTCAATGATCTTTCCCCAGGTAGCCTTTGCTACCGGCGAGATGTGTGGGAGACCAACGTTCTGACGGGCAATTGCACGGATGGTCTGGGCTTCTGTTATGGGTTGTCTTTTGGGCAGCTTCACCCTTTGTTCGAAAACACCATCAGAATCGGCTGCGAAGTTTCCGATTGTTAATGAGGCTCCGCTGGGTGGGATGAAGTTGATGGGACCCTTCAAGTTTGGTAAAAAATTAAATCCTTTTACCACGATGAATTCACCAGCCTCCGCACATGATGGGTCTAACTCCAGGTAAGCAGCGCTTGTATCGGGTTCGTGAGTGGGAATCCCACCGTCCGGACAGGGTAAGTATACCGGTGCTTCGATGAACACTTCTACTTTTTCATATTCAACGAGATCGGGATGTGCTATAGCCCTGATGATACGGGTAAGTTGAGTTAGGCGCGTTTCTGATCGGGTTTCTTCAAAATTTACTTCAGTGACTTGAAAACCATATGCGAAAATAATAATGACTAAACAAGTAACTAAACCTACGATAAAGGCTCTTTTAGGTGATGGCGCTTTCTTCACTATAGTTCCCCCTTAACCGACTCGTTCGGCTTCTTTGCCGTAGATTTCTTTAAATTTTTCATCGTCGATGGCTTGCGGAGACCCGTCAAACATCAATTTGCCCTCGTTGAGTGCGATGGCGCGGTCGGCATAACGATGGACGAGGTCCAAGAAGTGCAAACTGCATAACACAGTGACGCCGTCCTCCTGGTTGATTTTTTCCAGGTACTGCATGATGGAGTGAGCCAGCACGGGGTCAAGGCTGGCGACGGGTTCGTCTGCTAATATCATTTCCGGTTCTTGAACCATAGCGCGTGCAATGCCAACGCGCTGCTGCTGACCACCGCTCAGCTCGTCGGCGCGTTTATAAGCCTGGTCGGTGATTTCTACACGTTCAAGTTGTTTCAGTGCAGCTTCAGTGTCGGATTCGGGAAAACGGTTAATCAGACTCAGGGCTGGGTTGATATAACCCAGCCTTCCAGAGAGCACGTTTGTGATAACTTGAGAACGCTCAACCAGGTTGAAATGCTGGAAGACCATGCCTATCTTCCTGCGAATGAGGCGCAGTTCGCTCTGGTTTGCGCTTGTGACGTCAACCCCGTTCCAAATAATTTGCCCTTCGGTTGGTTCTACCAACCGGTTGATGCACCTCAGCAGAGTCGATTTCCCGGAGCCGCTTAAACCGATTACAGCCAGAAATTCTCCTTGCTCAACGCTGAAGCTGACGTTATCCAGAGCCTGGACACCGGCTTCATATTCTTTAGTAAGGTTCTTAATCTCCAACATAGATTTATTTGAGTCTCTTGATCCATAGATTGAGGTGAGAAAGGCTTTTCTCGTGTACAAAAAGCCTGCTTAAAAGAGATTTAACAGTAAGCCCCGGGCAGCAATGCCCGGGGCTGGTGAAATAATGTTTTGGTTTATTATTCTCCGATGTTCTCCAGGGTGATACCCTGGGCTTCCATTAAAATTCGGATGCCGTCAAAGTTTTCATCGAAAATTGGGCCGGTACCAGTCCAATCATAGAATTTTTCATGGCAGAGAGATTGTTCACAAGCTTCTGTGCCAATGAAAGCTATGACGCCGTCCAAAATCAGTTGGCGAAGTTCCTCGGGGAACTCGGGCGCAAAGGACATGGTGTCGTTGGGAATCTCGGGAGTGAGTCCCAGGATGCGTACTTTTTGGACGACATCCGGGGCTTCCTCGGTCAGGGACGCGCGAGCATCCAGTACGCGGTAACCGCCGCAGTAGAGTTTGCCCTCGTCATTGGGTGCACATTCCGCAATCAGATCATCAGGTACGTCAGGCGGCATATCCACCGACCATCTGCCTTCACCTTCAGGCAGCAGCGGCGCGGAGAAATAGGTAGTGCCAAATTCCACCTCGCCGTTGTAAACTGCTTTCACGGCTTGAGTATGACCGCCGGTTTCTACTTGTTCGCCGGGTGTAATGCCCATATCTGCGAACAGGGCCGATGGGAAGAGGAAGCCTGATGTTGAAGTCACATCAGGGATACCCCAGGTTTTACCCTCGAGATCTTCAAGTGTTTGGATGTCACTGTCGCGCTGGACAATGAACTGAGTCCAATAAACGTTCCACCCATAGCGCTCGGAAGCCAGCCCGGGCTCGACGCCGCATAACTGGTTGGCGAGCACATAACCCATGGCAGGGATGAAACCGATAGTGTCATCTGGCGAGGCGCACATCTCCTCGATTGTTGCAGCGTAGGAGGTGGGCACGCTGACCTCATAGTATAGGTCGGTGGCGTCGTGCAGACCTTGTTCGATCAGGTCGCCCGATTCGATCATGAAGTTAGTGTCCACGGAGGGCACGAACAGCACTTTGATGGGATGGTCTTCTGTGCCGATGACGATCGGTTCCGGTGTGGGTTCGGGCGGCTCGGTGGGAACCGGTGTCGGCAGGGGTGATGTCAGTTGCTCACCCAGTATCACGTTAGCTTCTTCATTAAGAGCAGCCAGGGTTGTTTCGACATCCGCACCGTCTGCGATAGCAGCCATGGCTTCTTCAGCAATATCGCGTACAAAGTCATAGCCCGGCACGGGCGGCTCGAACCGACCGTAAGGCAGCATTTCGAAAGCGGTCTTGTAAACTGGGTTCGCATCAAAGAAGGCCGACATATTCTCGGCTACACTCTCGCGCACCGGGAAGTATTGGCTGGCTTCGGCCCACTTAGCCTGCACCTCGGGGGTGGTGAAGTACTTGATGAACAGCCAGGCTCCCAGCTCACCTTCCGGAGTAGTCTTGGGGATGCCGAGGCTGGCGCCGTAGATGTTCTGAACTGGATCGGGAGTGGTATGCGGGATTGCTGCTACGCCCCACTCGAAATCTCCGCCTCCTTCATCCACAGCAGCCTGATAGTATGGTAAGCCCGAGCTGGAGGCAACAGTGAAGAGCAGTTTACCGGTGCCGAAGTCGGTTTGGTCGCCGTAAGCCTCGACTACAATGGTGGCGCAGCCGCTGTTGAACAGGTCCTGCAAGAAACTCATCGCCTCTACAGCAGCGTCGCTGTCGTAGGAGAATTGGCTGGTGTTGTAGTCAAACATGTCCCCGCCATGAGCAAATGTCCAGCTTGCGAAGCGCGAGGCGTCTATGCTGAGCTCGTAGCCCATACTTCCTTCAGAGGTAGCCCCGCTAAAGGGCTGCTCGACTGCCGCACAGGCCATTTCCTTGAACTCTTCGGGAGTGCTGGGGGGTGCATCATATCCCAGCTCCGTAAGCCAGTCCGCGTTGTAGTACATTACTTCCATGGAACGGTTGGGTGGGAAACCAAGGCGCATTCCATCGTAGATTGTGAAGACGTCCTGGTTATAGAACCCCTGGAAGAAATCTGCCTTATCTTCATCCGCAAGACCCCACTTTGGGCTGTCCACCAGCGGGTTCATATCCGCCATACCCTCGCCAAGCTGGTAAGTAGCAGACTGGTTCTGGTAAGCCACCACGAGATTGGGTGCATCGGACGTGTTGATGACGCCCAGCATCTTGTTAAAGATGTCGCCGTAGCCGCCCTGGTATTCGGCATTCACAGTGATGCCCCATTCGTTGGTGTTGTTGAACTCATCAACGATTTCCATCAACGTTTCTTCGCGGGCGCGTGAGTGCTGGTGCCAGTAGATAACTTCCTGACCGCTTGGATCCACATCAGCGTATGGGTCTTCTGGGGCGGCTGGTTCCGCTTCTTCCTCGGGTGCTTCAGGTTCGACAGCCGCTTCGGTCTTTTCAGGTTCTGGTTCTTTGGTTGGCTCGGGCGTTGCCGGTTGGCATGCCGCAAGGAGCATCGAAGCGATTACAAAAACCGCCAGGATTATTGATAGTACTTTTTTGTTCATTGTTGTATATCTCCTCCAAAATATAGGGTAAGTAATTGGGTGACTAGTTGATTGGTTATTTGGGATTGTTTATTTTTTTTATTAGACAGCCTCCTTTTTGGATACTAATTGAACATTCCGGTAGTTTTTTCAGGGATTATCCTTTCAAGCCAGTAGTAGCAATCCCTTCCGTGAACTGCTTCTGTGTGAGGAAGTATAATATCAAAATCGGGATGATGGTTATTACAGCGCCTGCCATTAACAGATTTGTCTCAGGACCTGCTTCTGAGACGAAGGTCCACAAACCGACCATTAATGGACGCCAGACGGCTCTGGTGGTCACAAGCAGTGGCCACAGGAAAGCGTTCCAGGAACCGATAAAGGCGAAGATCATGACGGTGAGGACGGGGGCTTTGCTGATAGGAAGACAGATCTGAATCAGGAAGCGAAAGTGTCCGGCGCCATCCATGCGAGCAGCGTCCCATAATTCGTCCGGTATCTTTATGAAAAACTGGCGCAGCAGGAAGATACTGAAGGCGTTGGCTATAAAAGGTACGGTTAATGCCGGGAGAGTGTTTAGCCAGGAATCGCCTGGCAAGGGGAGGATATCGCCCCGGATCATCAAGAAGTTCGGGATCATGGTGACCGATTCGGGGATCATCATCGTGGCGAGCAATAGGGCGAAGAGCACATTCTTGCCGAAGAACTTGATCCTTCCAAAAGCGTAACCTGACAGGATGGAAGTGGTAAGCAAGCCGGCGATGGTGACAAACGTGATGATCACGCTGTTGACGAAATACTTGGCGAATTTAGCTTCCGTCCAGGCTTCAGAATAATTCTCGAATTGGGGAACCTCGGGCAGCCACTGGCGGTTAATGGTTTCCCCAAGCGTCATCAAGGATGTTGAGACCATCCAGAAGAAAGGTAGGATCGCAACAATAGCTCCCAGGATCAGGATGAGATATAAGATCAACCTGCCTGAATTTATCTTAAAAGTGAAAGGGTGTGACTCTTTCACGGAGACTTTTTCCATGGTTTGAGAAACATCAGCCATAGAACACCTTCTCACCAAAGACCTTGTTCTGTACCAGTGTCAACGCCAATATTATAATAAAGAGCAAAATCGCCTGCGATGTCGCATAGCCGAACTGGTTGGCTTTGTAAAATGTGTCAAATATTGTCACACTGGCTGTGTTTACTGTACCTAGAGCAGAAGGTACACGCATGACATAGATATGGTTGAAGGCTTTGAACGTGCCGATAAAGGCTATCAGCGCCAGGTAGAAGGTTACAGGGGATAACAAGGGCAGTGTTATGTGCCGGAAAAGATGCCATTTCCCTCCTCCGTCAATTTCAGCCGCTTCATAAAGATCACCAGGTATGGATCCCAAACCAGCCAGAAAGATCACTGTGTTGTAGCCAACGTATGTCCATATACCGAAGAAGATGATCGAGACCAGGGCCAAACTGGGTCCGGCGAAAAAACCTTCCAGCTTAATGCCGAAAAGAATCTCTGTCATCGGACGTGCCTCAAAAAGCCACTTCTGAGCTGGAATCCCGAACCAGGAAAGGAAGACGTTTGCCAAGGAAGAATCGCGCGGGCTGAAAATGGAGCGAAAAACGACCGCAGCTGCCACAACCGGGGTGATGTACGGTAGGAAGTAAAACATACGGAAAGTTTCCTGCCCGCGAATCTTTTGGAAGAGAATATATGCAAGTCCCATCGCCAGGGCTAATTCGGCAGGTACGGTCCCCAAGGCGTAGAAGAGTGTTATGGGTAGTGAATTCAGAAATCTCGGATCTCCGCTTGTCATCATGCGGTTCCAGCCTAAGGGGATTGCCAACCCGGCCGCGATTAATAAAAAAGCGGCAAGGAGTTTGAGAACCATGCTGCGGGTGCTATGGGATTTCATACCGCTGTTCCATACCAGGTAGGCAAAGAACAATAAAGCCATTCCAATTACGAAGGTAAGCGCACCGATCCAATCCCCGAGGGCTTTTTCATAATTGCCTAAACCGATAAAATCGCCTTTCACAACCCGCCAGCGAAAGGTGCTCATATAGATTGCGTATCCGATAGGGAAGAAGCCGAATATAGTAATGATTAAGAAGGATGGGGAAATAAAGAGATAGCCGGTTAATTGCTCTTTTACATCTATCCAGCGAATCCGTTTGCGGCGATGCTTTTCAGATTGCGGCTGAGATAATGAGGTCGCTGTCAAAACCTGCCTCCTCCTGGCTGGTGCAACCAGCGCTGCCAGAAACCACTAAACAAAATGATCCATATAGGTAAGCGAGAATTCATGAACCTTAAAAATCACTTGAAATGAGGTCATAAGGCTGAAACGTATACATTATAAAGCATAACCGGAAATTTTGTAACGTTACATGAATTATAAATAACCCATGATGATTGTCAGGTTAAATTAAAAGGTTACATTTACACTTTTATAGTGGGTAGAAAATTTAATACAGAGAACGCGGAGCAGGAAGTTTTTTTTATTAATTTTTCCAGTATGGAAATTCGGTGATAGGATAAAATATGTGCGGGTGTTTGTTTTATTTTGATCTACATTGATGATGTCAAACATATTCGATTTTCAAAGGTATTAACGAAAATATAAGCTTCAGAAGTGATAAACTTGTCAAATCAGTATTGCCCAGACAAGAAAGCCAGCATCTGGCGGTAATTACGAATGAAAAACGGTATCAGTAATCGAACAATGAAATTATCACAACTGCTATTTGTGGTGATTTTGTTCGTATTGTCCTCTGCCTGTACTCAGGAATATGTCCGTACGACCAAGATAACATTGACAGCCACAAAAAAAATAATACCTTCAGTTACAGCATCTGCGACAACGCCAGCCCCGACAATTCTGCCAACCGGGACAACAGAGCCGGTCAAAGTTTTGGAAGTGGATCCAGAAGACTTGCGAGGCGAAACTGTGCAGTTTTGGCACATCTGGTCCGGCGAAGCCGGCGACGTCGTGGAAGAGATGGTCCAGATGTTCAATAAAAGCAACCAATGGGGCATCGAAGTCAAGCCCGTGTTCAAGGAGAGCCTCGATCATATGTATGAGGGTGTTAATCGGGCGATCGAAGCGGGTGATACTCCCGACCTGGTCACTGCTTATCTCCACCAGGCGCAGACATGGGATGGCGAGAGAGAACTCGTCGACCTGAACATATACGTGGACGACCCGCAATGGGGTTTGAGTTCGGAAGAGCAGAAAGACTTTTACCCTGTGTTCTGGGAGTATGATGTCAGGGATGGGAGACGGCTTGGCATTCCCGCTCAACGGTCGGGTATGCTGCTGTACTATAACGCGACCTGGGCAGCAGATTTGGGACTTGAGGAAGCGCCGACGACTCATGAACAATTTAAAGAGCAGTCCTGTGCTGCTGCTTATGCAAATCGCTTGGATGAAGAAACCGGCAACGATGGCACAGGCGGGTGGATCGTCTCGACCGATCATGCTGCCATGTTGGGTTGGATTTATTCCAATGGGGGGGATATCCTTGAGCCTGACGCGGACGCGTCTGGGGAGGAGGTCTACAATTTTGATAATCCAGTAATTGAAGAGACCTTCACCTTCTTGAGGAGTTTATATGACGATGGTTGTGCCTGGTTCCCGGAAAGCCAATATCCTGATAAAGAGTTTGCTACCCGCCTGGGGCTTTTTTCCACGGGTAGTGTGACCGGTATACCTTACCAGAATGCAGCGTTCAAGGAGACCAGGAATCGAGATCAGTGGATTGTGATGCCATTCCCCTCCTCAGTGGGGGAATCCACGATCGATGTGTATGGTCCGTCCTTTGAAATAATGGCCTCGTACCCGGAGAGGGAGTTGGCGGCATGGCTCTTCATAAAGTGGATAACTGCTCCAGAACAGCAGGCTAAGCTCATCGAGAAAACTGGGTCATATCCATTAAGGGAATCTACACTGGACTATCTGGAGGCATTTAGCAGCCGCCATTCACAGTGGGCAGAAGCACTCAAAATGATCCGGAGAGCAAAAACCGAGCCCGGGTTTCGATCCTGGAGTGTTGTACGCTGGGCACTGAGCGACGCCGCCAAACAGTTATTTAAGTACTATTTCACGGTCGAAGAAGTTCCTAAACTGCTGGAGTTCCTGGACAAGACCGCCTTTGATTTGCATGTAGGTCCGGAAGTAAGTGGGGTTTATGACACGCCGACCTTTACACCGTCTCCAAGCCTAACTGCGACAATAACTCCCACCCCCAGCGACACTCCAACGAAAACTCCTTCCCCGAGTCACACGTTTGTACCCACAAAAACGCTGACGCCCACAGCCACAATAACCCCATCACCAGGTGCAGTTTCAAAAACACCCCCGCGATAACGGAATTAAAAATATGGATGAACTTCCAGATGTGAGGATATATACAGACGGGGCTTGTGACCCGAATCCTGGACCGGGTGGTTGGGCGGCTTTACTGCTGTATAAAAATAAAAAGAAAGAGATCAGCGGGTCGGAGGGTAAAACTACCAACAACCGTATGGAATTGACCGCGGCGGTTAAGGCACTGGAAATACTCGAACGCACCTGTAAGGTAGATTTCTATACCGATTCAGAATACTTAAAGAAGGGCATAACGGAGTGGATGACGGAATGGCGGAGGCGTAACTGGCGTCGGAAAAAGGGCGCCCTGGCGAATGTGGATTTATGGAAAGCACTGGACTCAGCTGTGCGCGATCATAAAGTTGAATGGCACTGGGTGCGAGGTCATGCGGGAAATCGCTACAACCAGCGTGTAGACCACCTGGCGAGAAGTGCGATCTCCAAATAATGGGCAGTCCCGTTAGTTGAAGCTGCCTGACATTGTCATCCTGTGTTAACCGGTTTCTTTACTCCTCTGGGTTTGGAGGAGGCTTGTCGTCTTCCGAAGGTGCGATCTCGGTCAGCGGTTGGGCGATTTCTCCAATGTCAACCTGATCTTCCATACGAATCTGGCCTCTGAGGAAGGCTCCTTCTTCGGTGGCAAATGAGGCCGTTATCACGTCCCCCCACACGCGACCGGTTGCGCGGATTTCAACTTTTTCTGCGGTGATATCTCCGCGCACAGCGCCAGCTACGATCACAACGTTGGCATGCAGGAGTTCACAGGTCAGGCGTCCGGTTTCGCCGATAACCAGCAGACCTCTGAGGGAGATGTTGCCTTCAAAGGCGCCTTCGATGCGGACACCGCCACTGCCGCTCAAGTCACCCTTCCAGATAATGCCCGAGCTGAGCACCGAAGTGACACGTTCGGTCGGAGCTGGCTGCATGGAGGATGTAGTTCCACCTTCGCGCTTTCGGAACATGGCGGTTTAGAAACCTATCTAGAAAAATTGCCCAATTAAAAGATTTTCAATAATATGGGTTGGTTGTCTATTGCAGAATTTAATCCGAGAGAATTTTCTCGATGGGTTCAGTTATACCCATAATATTGTAACCGGAATCGACGAAAACCACCTGCCCGGTCGTTTTGGCGGCCATGTCTGAGCACAGGAAAACGGCGACTTGACCCACATCTGCGGGGGTTATATTTTGGTGCAAGGGGGCTACCTCCGAGAACTTGCGGTACATGGTCTTGAAACCTGACACGCCGGCAGCGGCCAGAGTGCGGATGGGACCGGCAGAGATGGCATTGACGCGCACCTCTTGAGGACCAAAATCGTAGGCCAGGTAGCGCATGGAAGACTCCAGAGCGGCTTTGGCGACACCCATCACGTTGTAATTAGGGGATACTCTTTCTCCACCGTTGTACGTGAGAGTGACCATTGCACCACCGGGTCGAAACAAAGGTTGAAAAGCCTTCGCAAGCGCGGTGAACGAGTAGACGCTGATGTCCATCGCTAAATGAAAGCCTTCCCGGCTGGTGTTGTAGTACGGACCGGATAATTCATCGCGGTTCGCAAAGCCGATGGAGTGCACCAGGATGTCAATCTCCCCGAAAGCCTCTTTTGCTTTTTCAGCGACCTGCTGTATCTGTTCGTCTTGAGATACGTCACAGGGCTCAACGAATGTACAACCGATCGATTCGGCCAGCGGTCGCACTCGACGTTCTAGGATTTCTCCGGCGTAGCTCAGACCGATCATAGCGCCCTGCTCGTGGAACGCTTGTGTGATGCCCCATGCAATGGAGCGGTTGTTGGCAACGCCAAAGATTAGAGCTGTTTTTCCTTCTAAGATTTTCATCATTTCCTCCAAGAATTTGATTTAGGGGATAGGGGTTAGGGGGAAGGGGGGATAATATATCATAAGTTGTCCTTATCCCTTAGCCCTTATGTAAAACCGCCAGGGGATGCTTTTCCAGGGTTCCGGCACATTGTTTAAACCCACTCGCGGACCTACCGTCACGCACGAATCCGGAAATGGGTCCCCCGGTTCTACAAATAATACTGCATCTGGAGTGCACAAATCGACGCCGTTGAATTTCTTGTCTATGTTGAATGCCTGGCATATTTTTGCAGGACCGTTAGTCCACTGAGCGGGCGGTTGACCGCTCCGACGGGATGCTATAGTCGCCAATCCCTCACTAGGTTGGATAGAACGGATCAGCACTGCGGCTGGAAAACCTTCCGCTTCGACGACAAAGTTGAGCATCCAGTGCATTCCATAGGTGAAATAAACGTAAGCGTGACCGGGTGGACCGTACATCACCTGGGTCCGGGGTGTGCGCCCGGCGCGGCAGTGGCAGCCCAAGTCCTGCTCACTACTATAGGCTTCGGTTTCGATGATTACTCCGGAGATGTGCTTTCCCTCTTCCAGGCGTACCAGACGCATGCCGAGCAGTTCCCGGGCTACGTGCACCGCTGGGCGAGCAAAGAATGGACGAGAGAGGGGGGCGCTTGGCTGCATGCGGGTAATTGTAAAAGAAATGACAATATACGGCAACACCTTTGGTTTTTCCAATAGATGCTCGCATCACTTGAAATTTAAAAAAATGGAATGAAACCTGCATCCCCTTTGGGAGGATCAACATCAGTATAGTTGTTATAGCGTCTTCTAATTTAGATATGAACATAGATTATACGAGTTATCTGTCTCCATTCACCTGGCGCTACGGCAGCCCAGAAATGCGGCGTATTTGGAGCGAGGTGAATAAACGCCTGCTGTGGAGGCGCTTGTGGGTGGCGTTGGCGGAAGTTCAGGCTGAATTCGGATTGGTTAATCAAGAACAGCTTGCCGACCTGCGTAATCACATGGGCGAAGTCGATGTAGAGCGAGCGCTCGAGATTGAAGCTGAGATCCGGCATGATTTGATGGCGGAACTTAAAAATTACGTCGAGCAGGCGCCCCTGGGAGGTGGGATACTGCACATGGGCGCTACTTCCGCAGATATTCAGGACAATGCCGACGTGCTGAGGATTCGCCAATCCCTGGATTTGATCCTGGAGCAGTTACGCAGATTGTTATTGGCATTTGTAAAAGAGATGGAAGAGTGGGCGGACACCCCTCTGATCGCCTTTACCCATCTTCAGCCTGCCGAGCCTTCCACACTAGGGTACCGGCTGGCGCAGTACGCCCAGGATTTACTGATCGATTGGCGGAGATTGTCTGTCACTCGTGAAAGTCTGAAAGGCAAAGGATTTAAAGGGGCCGTAGGAACCGGGGCGTCATATGCGGAGCTTATAGGTACCGAGAATCTTCCCAGGTTTGAGGAGCTTTTATCCGTTCGTTTGGATTTGGGGTTCTTCCGGGTAACGACGCAGGTCTATCCCCGCAAGCAGGATTATGAGGTCTTATGCGGGTTAGCTGGATTGGGTGCCACACTCCACAAGTTCGCCTTTGATTTGCGCATACTGCAATCGCCTCCGATTGGTGAATTGAGCGAGCCTTTCGGGAAAGGACAGGTGGGTTCTTCGGCGATGCCCTTTAAACGCAATCCCATCAGCGCTGAGAAGATCGATTCGCTGTCGCGCGAACTGGCTCAGATGCCGCGCCTGGCGTGGGACAACGCCGCAAACTTGCTGCTCGAGAGGACTCTGGACGATTCGGCAAACCGGCGCACACTGCTGCCGGAAGCTTTCCTGATCACCGACGAACTGCTGCTGGTATCCAACCGGATTGTGGGTGGAATGCAGGTAAACGAGTCAGCAATGGCTCGTAATCTATCAGTTTATAGTCCCTTTGCAGCCACGGAGCGAGTGCTGATGGCGGCGGTTAAGGCTGGCGCAGACCGCCAGGAGATGCATGAGCGCCTGCGCAAACACTCGCTGGCAGCTTGGAGAGAAATTCAGTCTGGTGGGGATAATCCACTAATCCACCAAATTGTAGGGGATACAAAAATCCGCCGTTATCTATCTGAAGGCGAGCTGTTGGCTTTGATGGAAGCTAGCAAATATCTGGGCGATGCCCCGCAGCGGGCGCGAGAACTGGCAGGGGAGATTCGGAGCGTATGCGGTGGATAGACATGAGTCGTACAACGTGGTGGCTCAGAAGACTGGTTCCGTTTACCCGAACACGTTCATAGAGATCAGCGCGCACGTTGATTCAGTAGACACCACACCAGGCGCCAGCGACAACGCTGGCAGTTACTTTGAAGCTTGATGCAGAAGAGACCCAGCCCGAAGCTTATCAAACTGGGGAATCGACGGCTCCCGCTCTACCTGAAGATGAAGGGATTTCACACTGAGAACAACTCACAGTATGATAGTTTCTTTACGCGCCGGACCTACAGACACAAATTTAACCGGGACGCCGACCAGTTTTTCGATCTTACGAACATATTCCTGCGCATTGGGCGGTAGTTGCGCAAAGTCCCTCACCCAACTTGTCGGTTGCTGCCAGCCGTCTAATTCGATATAAACGGGCTGGTTTTCGCCCAGCCAGGTCGCGTCGCCCTCCCAGTAGTGCCAGATTTGGTCTGCGGTGTCGCCCCTCTGATAACCAACGCAAATTTTCACTGTTGGCAGCGTATCCAGCACGTCCAGTTTCGTGAGTGCCAGTTCTGTGACGCCGTTCAGTTGGGTAGAGAAGCGCACAAGCTGCGCATCAAACCAGCCGCAGCGCCGGGGACGGTTGGTTACGGTTCCATACTCGTGACCTTCCCGTTGAAGCGTCCCACCAGTCTCGTCGGTCAGTTCTGTAGGCATGGGACCAGCACCTACGCGGGTGGTGTAAGCCTTAGCGACGCCAATCACCCTGGATATGCTGTGGGGTGGGATTCCGAGACCCGCCGCAGCTCCGCCTGCTATTGTGATCGATGCTGTGCAGAAAGGATACGTGCCCCAATTATTGTCTAATAAAGCCCCCTGTGCGCCTTCCAATAAAATTGCATCCCGGTTTGACAGTGCTTCGTGCAGCAATCCGAATGACTCGCGAACAACCTCGCGTATGTGTGCATATTGATCTAACTTCTCTTCCAGGATAGCCTTCAGGTTGAGAGGTTCCAATCCGAACGATTTAAAAACCGGGTTTTTAATTGCCAACTGGACCCGGATTTTTTCGGCGAGTATCTGTTCGTCGGCAAGATCGTACAGTCGAATCCCGTTGTAGCTGACTTTGTCGGCGTACACAGGACCTATGCCGCGTTTGGTTGTGCCTGTGCGCGCGGAGCCTTTTGCCTCTTCATAAATTGTTTCCAACATTGGGTGCCAGGGCATTATCACGTTGCAGCGCGGCGATACCCACAGCCGATTTACCAGTTCAATACCACTTTGCTGGATGTCTTCGATTTCGTCGATCAAGGTCTTGAGGTTGAGGACAACTCCAGGACCGATGATGCAAGTCGTTTGTGGATTGTAAAAACCGTTGGGAGTTAAACGCAATTTAAATGTACCAAATTGGTTGATAACGGTATGACCGGCGTTATCCCCCCCATTAAATCGGGCTACGATGTCTGCATGCTGGGAAAGCAAATCGACAACTTTCCCTTTGGCTTCATCACCCCATTGAGTTCCGACAACTGCTGTAACGGTCATTTATGAACTCTCCTTTGGGTAGAAGCTCAATGAGTTTCATCCATTCAGGAACTTTCAGTTGATTGATCTGGGGGCGGTGTTTGGAAGCGTGGGTCGCGCTCAATCGTTAATCGTAATCCTTCGGCTAAGGTGAAGTGGGGTTTGTAGCCCAGCACCTGACGAGCCAGTGTCAGGTCGGCGCACATTCGCGAGACTCCGGGATCATTTTTGCGATTGCTGATGACCTCGGTTTTTGTCCCGGTGACTTCCATAACCAGTTGGACCAGCTCGTTAATGCTGGTTTCCCTGCCGCTGCCGATGTTTACGACCAGGTTGTCAATGCTTGGTGCGGTGGCGGCTGCGATCATGGTGTTGACTACGTCGTCGACGAATACGTAGTCGCGTGTCTGACTGCCATCGCCATGCATTACCAATGAGCCGCCCCGGATAGCCTGACGCAAGAAGTTGGGTATGACGGGTGGATGGGAAGGAGGCAGGTGCTGGCCTGGACCGTAGGCATTGAAGACACGCAAACTGACCGTCTCGATTCCCCACAAGTCGCCGATGGTGCGTACATAGTATTCTGCAGCCAATTTTGAAACAGCATAAGGAGAATGGGGGTACGGCCGGGCGTTTTCGTTCAAGGGTTGTTCAGCCTGGTCGCCGTAAACTGCACCGGATGAGATGAAAACGACCCGGCGCACTCCCACATCGCGCATTGCTTCCATCAAGCTTACCGTACCGCCTACATTGACGGCATTGTATTCACGAGGATATAAGACAGATTCGGGCACCGCTACTCGGGCAGCCAGATGATAAACGCAGTCTACATCCTGGAGCAAGGTCCATAGTTTGGGGCGGTCGTTCACATCGCCGCGGGTGAAGAGAACTTCAGCGGAAAGCGCTTGAGGGTCTCCAGTGGAGAGATCATCTAAACCACGCACCTGATGACCCTCGCGTACGAGATAATTGGCTAAATTCGAACCCAGAAATCCGGCTGCGCCGGTGATCAGAAAGTTCATCCTGCTCCTGTCTGTCTTCTAGGAAATTGATTTGTTGATCGCATTATAGCACGACCCTCGTTGATAGGAAATATTTATTGTCTTATACTTTTGTGCGCTTAATGACACCTTGAGTTTAAATTAAGTCAGCCCTAACTCTGGGGTAAGCGGCGGTTTAGGTGGGCGTGTTACAATCGCATGTTGTGAAAAATTTGACCAATTTACGCCACCTGATTTTGCTTATTCCGTTTTTTATATTGGGTTTTGTTGTGTTGGGAAGCAGCAGCCTGCCGCCTGGAGATCGCACTGAGCTTGTGCGCGCCTATACGCGAAATATAGAGTTCGATTACGTTGGGTGGTCTTTTGACGCCCTGGGGCTCAAGTTCGCCCAATCTTCGCTTGGGACGAGTAAATATTTGTCTCAAGATGCCCGGCACCATTCGGTGTTGGAATACCTTGATCTTGTGACGGGTATTCAGATGGCAGAAGGGAAGTTGAATAATATATATGCTGACCCGAATATCAGCGACCCGCAGAGCACCTCGGGAGATCTGCGCCAGGAATTGGAAGGACTTTACGACCAGCGTGAAAAGATTGGACCTGTAGCGGAAGGGATACTGCAGAGCCAGATCAGCCATATTGTTGCCGAATTCGATTTGGGATTAGGAGGTCAACCTGTACCACCGGTGCTTTATCACAACACACCTCTGCCTTACGCGTTGATCGTAAGCCCGCGTGAAGTAATCCGCCAGGATGAAGATATTTCCCTCCTTCCAGACCTTACTGTAGACGAGCATGCTGAGCTGGAAGAGGATGTAGATGGCAATTTAGATGTCTCCTCATTGGTTGTGCCGATTGGTGGTGTCGGCGTTTATCCCACAATGGTGCAGGAAACCAACAATTTGGATTGGCTCAGCGAAGTGGTGGCACACGAATGGACGCATAATTTCCTTTCTCTGCGTCCTTTGGGGATCAATTATTTCACAAGTCCCGAGCTGCGCGTAATGAATGAGACCACGGCCTCGATTGCAGGTAAAGAAATTGGGCGCGCAGTCTTGGAGATGTTCTACCCGGAACTCGTGCCGCCACCAGATCCTGGTACAGAGCTGCTTGAGCCGACCGAGCCCCCGGCGTTTGACTTCCGTGCTGAAATGCACGAAACTCGCGTGACTGTAGATGGACTACTGGCAGACGGAGAGATTGGTGAAGCCGAGAGTTATTTGGAAAGACGGCGCAGTTTCTTCTGGGAGCACGGGTACCAAATTCGCAAGCTAAATCAGGCATATTTTGCATTTTATGGCGCCTATGCTGATGAACCCGGAGGCGCTGCTGGAACTGCAGAGGACCCGGTTGGCGAGGCGGTGCGAGCACTGCGTGCTCAGAGCCCTTCCCTGGCGGTTTTCCTCAAACGGATTTCCTGGATAACGTCCTTTGAACAGCTACAAAGAGTTGTGGAGGGTAGCACATAGTGACGACTTATTTTGGATGGTAGATATATATGTTCCATAACGCGGGGAGCTTCATAAGGAGGAAAGACATCGGTATCGACAGGAGGTTCGTGAATGAGGTACGATGACTTGTAGATTAATAAATGATAACCTTGAGCACAATAATTTGCTGGTAAAATGGCTGGAATTGTCCAAATTCTAAAATGGAGAAGAAATACATCGTGATAAAAAAGACTTTACCAATAATACTCGTCGCAGTGTTTTTGCTGGCTGCCTGTGGGCAGACCGTATCAACGAGCGACAATGCTTCGGACCAGGCGGACCCTACGCCTGTGGGAAAGGCACAAGACACACCAGTTGGAGAAGAACCGGATGAACTTGAAGCATATGATCCTGGAGTCGAAACGGAAGAAGCGCAGCCCAGCCCAACGTCCGAACCCGAGTGCCGGGTGGAGGACCCTCAAAAGGTGGGATACTCAGTGTTGGGACCACCGGATGAGGATGACTGGACACGCGGGCCTGATGATGGCTATGTGACAATCATAGAGTATGGGGATTTTCAGTGACCTGGCTGTGCCAGTCTTGCACCCGTGCTGGTGCAATTAGAAGATGACTACCCCGAAGATCTGCGCGTTATTTACCGTCACTATCCGCTAACAAGCATTCATGACAAGGCAGCCCTGTCTGCTCAGGCTGCAGAAGCTGCTGGAATCCAAGACAAATTCTGGGAGATGCACGATCTGCTCTATGGTAAGTTGGATGAATGGAAGGGCATGTCCGTTGAGGAGTTCCAGGAATGGCTGGTCACCCAGGCAGATGACTTGGGATTAAATTCGGACCAATTCAACGAGGACCTGACCAGTGAAGCCCTTGTTAATATGGCTCAGAAGGCTTGGGAAGAGAGCTCGTCGATTGGTATACCAGGGGCTCCTTTCTTGTTAATTAACGGGCAGCCGTACAGCGGTCAATTAGATACTACGAGTCTGGCAATGTTTATAGAAGCGACCCTCCTGGAAAAGCGGCAATACGAAGACTGCCCTCCGATGACCATTGACCAAACCAAGGGTTATGTTGCCACAATTGAGACCGAGAAGGGAGACATCACGATTGAGCTTTACGCAGAGGAAGCGCCCCTGGCTGTGAACAGCTTTGTCTTTCTAGCCCAGGATGGTTGGTACGATAATGTCACTTTTCACCGCGTAGTTCCTGGGTTCGTCTCCCAGGCAGGTGATCCCAGTGGGACTGGAATGGGTGGTCCGGGGTATGTTTTTGATAACGAGGTTTCTCCCGATCTGAAATTCGACCAACCTGGTGTGCTGGGCATGGCTAACTCAGGTCCGGGCACGAACGGCAGCCAGTTTTTCATCACCCACACCTCTGTACCCCATCTGGATGGCAGCTATACGATCTTCGGGCGCGTAATTTCAGGAATGGATGTAGTAGAAAGCCTGATGCCCCGCGATCCATCGCAGTCTTCTGACTTACCCCCCGGTGATATGATCCTAAGTGTTAAGATTGAAAAAAGTTAGGGAATGGAGCTGAAATTTATTTCTTGTAATAGCGATTGAATTCACTTTTAGGAGCTGACGCTGGCAATCCACCTGCGTGAACTGGTGTTGGTATGATCGTCGGCGTTGGCTGATGATCAGTCTTTGGCTCCTAGGGCATAACTTCAGCCGGTGAATCTGTCGTAGTAGTCAGTCGCGTTGAATCAGATGAAATATCATTAGGCTTGTCCTGAGCCTGCGAAGGAGCGGCATAGAAAGAATGCTAAGCCGATGCAAGCTCTGCCCAGACTGCCACGCCCTGGGGAAGATCAAGCAGCAGTAGTAATGCGGCGTTATTCTGATTAATCGATCGTAGTTTAGCAGTACAACGATTGAACATCTGAGGTGTGTATTATTGAACCAGGCTTCACAACCAACAGCATCAAATCAAAAAAGAGAAACTGATTGGCTTTCCGCCTTGCAGTTTGGTCTCAGCGTTCTGGCGATCGTAATATTATTGAGCCTGGGATTGATCATGGCGCTAGTAGGGTTGGTGGAACTTTCGACCCAATCCACTTCGTCTGGAAGTGCGCTGCCGATGCTGCTGTTGGCAGCCGCGTTCACGGCGTGTGGATTGCTGTTAATCCCATCGGCAGGGTATGCGTATGTAAGCACGCGGGGGAACCCCAGATCCCACAGGCTGCTTGAATATCGGTGGTTGAATCCCCGCCTGTTGATCTTTGCTTTGCCTTTTGTCCTTTTAACCGGACACTGGGCATCCGAGTCTGGGGGCGTGGCGCTGCTTGTCCTGCCGGTGTTACACGTCCTGGCGGTCGGATTGCCGGTATGGTGGTTTACATACCTGGGAGTGCGTGATCTTCCGCTAGGTTCGCCGCAGCGTATGTGGGGCGTTTTTGGAAGCGGTTTGGTACTCGGCCCTTTTTTGATCATGCTGGCTGAATTGGCTGCCCTGTTCGTTTTCGTTTTTTTGGGTGCCATCTATATTGCCAGCCAGCCGGAACTGCTCGCCGAAATCGAATCGCTGATGGAGTGGCTTTTATCCAATAAACCGTCACCAGAGATGATCGTTGAGAAAATCGGACCTTATCTGCTGCGCCCGGTCGTCCTCTTTGGGGTGTTTGTTTTTGGGGCTTTGATTGTGCCTATGATCGAAGAAGCGATCAAGCCGATCGGGATCTGGCTGCTCGCTGGCCGAGCCATATCTCCTGCAGGAGGCTTCGCTGCAGGTGTATTGAGCGGAGCGGGATATGCGCTCTTTGAAAGCCTGATGCTCACCAGCGGCGGTGAGGAGTGGGCTGTTGTGGTCCTGGCTCGGATTGGGACAGCGGTAATCCACATCCTGACGACCGGGTTGATGGGTCTGGCGCTGGTGCTGGCATGGCGTGACGGAAAATATTTACGCTTAGGTCTAACCTATCTGGGAGTGGTCGCGATCCACGGTTTATGGAATGGACTGACCCTGTTTGCTCTGGTAACGACTGGTCTTGACGAGTTTTCCGGCGGGGTTGAAATTCCGTTATTAATATTGCGGCTGGGCGCACTAGCGCCATACGGTCTGGCTGCTTTGAGCGCAGGCGCATTTATTGCCTTGATATGGGTGAACCGGTCTTTAGCGAAGTCGAAAGTGGGTGATGTTGACCACGATTTTGCTTTAGAGGGCAAATAACGACCATGAAAAGCGTGCTATAATCCTGCCGCATACATACATGCCCCAAACAATACCGAGGGTGGGAAACGCGGAGCAATCATGGAATTCATCTCCTATCTAATTGACCTCTTCCTGCACCTGGACAAACACTTGAGTCAAATTATCCAGAATTACGGTGTTTGGACCTATCTGCTTTTATTCCTGGTGATATTCATGGAGACTGGATTTGTGGTGACGCCTTTTCTACCCGGCGATTCGCTCCTATTCGCGGCGGGTACTTTTGCATCTCCGGCGCTGGGTTCGTCATTGAACATCTTTTTATTATGGGCTTTGCTTTGTGTGGCGGCAATCCTGGGGGATACGGTCAATTATTGGATCGGTCATTTTATCGGACCGAAGGCGTTCACGGGTGAAGTCCGCTTCCTGAAGAAGGAATACCTGGACCGCACCCACGACTTTTACGAGAAACACGGCGGCAAGACAATTATTATCGCCCGTTTTATTCCCATTATCCGCACCTTTGCTCCCTTTGTGGCGGGCATCGGCGCGATGAACTACGGGCGTTTCATCACCTATAACGTGGTGGGAGGTGTAGCCTGGGTGACGATCTTCACGTTCGGCGGTTATTACTTCGGGAATCTGCCCTTCGTCAAGGAAAACTTCAGTCTCATTGTGATAGCGATCATTTTTATCTCGGTGGTACCCATGATTTTTGAATTTATCAAACAACGTACAAGTGGGGCAAAAGAGGCGGAGGCGTAAGAGTAGAGTTCAACATTCCCCAATAGCGACCGCGACGGCGACCGCATGCGTTCGGGAATGGCTTAAGCTGATCGACCAGTTGGAGAGACCGCGCTGCGATGATAGTTGTGCTGCCGCGCCGGCAAGTTGCAAGATAGGCTGACCGGTATCTGCTCGGATAATTTCAATCTCCTGCCAGCCGATTGGACCTATGCCAGTACCTAGAGATTTGGCTACGGCTTCTTTAGCTGCAAAACGTGCCGCTAGCGAGGCGGGTTTGTCTCCCACATCGGATAATTCAAGGGGCGTAAAAATTTTATTTAAAAGGCGGTCCCCGTGACGATCGATGGCACTCTGGAAGCGTTCAATTTCGATCAGGTCGATTCCGGTCACGATTTCAGGCATGGTGGATTTAGTAACCTCAAAACAGTAGTCTAATCGGGCCCAGCAACCGCAACTGCTAGCGTACGTGGGTCAAGATACCTGCGGGCTGCAACCAGAACTTCTTCGGATGTTATCGATTTTATCAGGTCGGGGTAGCGGCGGTAGTAATCCAGACCTAACTGGTAGCGTTCCAGGTTCCTCAGGGCGGCGGCGACTCCGGCGTTTGATTCAAGTGAGAGCGGCAGGCGACCGACGAAATTTGCTTGGCTGTCAGCTAACTCTTCATCGCTAACCGGTTCAGTGACAAAACGAGAAATCTCTTTATTTATCAGGTCGATGGCTTGTTCAACATTGTCTGGATTAACGCCAGCCGATACGTACCAAGGACCCGGACCGACACCACCGCTCAGGGTGCTGCCGACGTAGTAGGCAAGCCCGGCCTTCTCCCGAACTGCTTCTCCAAGACGCCCCATCATCCCAAATTGACCGAGCACGCTGTTCCCGAGGGAGGCTGCCAGGAAATCCTCAGAGCGGCGTGATGGTCCGGCTGTTCCTAAGACGATGTCGGATTGCGATTTTCCGGGGATGGTGACTCGCTCGGTCTTGGCTTCGCTTCGTGGATTCAGTGGGGGTAGTGCGGCGGGTTCTGTTTGTTCTGGATGATCCCAGTCTGCGAGGCAATGGGAGACCTTATCGATCGCCTGTGCTGGATCTACTGCGCCCACGATAGTAATGACCATGCCGCGCGGGCCGAAATGCTCCCGGTGGAATTCCTGCAGGTCCGTCCGTGTTATCGCCTGCACGGTCTCCGGGTAGCCGTCTTCGGGACGGCTGTAGGGATGACCGTCGTACACGAGCTTGTCAAAAGCCAGGGACGCCATTTGCCCGGTGTCCTGGACGCGAATAGCCAGGGCAGTTAGAAGTTGGGCGCGCAGACGTTCCACCTGTTCTTCGGGAAAAATTGGGCGCCGCAAAGCTTCGGCCAGTAAATCAAGCAGCAGATCCAGGTCTTCAGCCAGAGCTTTGCCGTTAAATCCAATAGTATGAGTTGCACCGCCAAGACCCAGGCTGGCACCAACAGATTCTAGAGCGTTAAATATATCCTGAAAGCTGCGGTTATTTGTGCCCCTCATAAGGGCTGATACGGTGAAGTCAGCTAATCCCAGTTTTTGGTCGGGATCAAAAAGGGCGCCAGCAGGTAAATAGCCGCTGATCACGACTGATGGGCTGTTGAAGTTCGCACGGCTCAGGATGACGATGCCGTTTGCAAGTTCAATCCGGATGATATCGTCAGGACCGGGCAGCGCGGAGTTAAAAGTGGAATTAGTGATATGTGTGTTGGGATGAATGGGCATTTGTAATCTTTTTGCACCTTGTCTTTGAGTATGTAGTCAAAATAATCTCAATGGTGTCATACCAGTTTTCCGTTCTCAGTGGGTTGGTAGACGCCTAAAATGCGGTTCTGGGGACGCAGGTAGGTTTGGGCTGCACGTTGTACATCGTGTGGGGTGATCTCCGCTAGGTTGTCAAGGAACTGTAGAAACCAATCGTAGGTGGCGACCATTTCCGATATACCGAGCCAGAATGCTTGATTGGTTATGCTTTCGCTGCCGTATGCAAACAGGGCGCGTGCTTGTTTGAGGGCGCGTGCCAGGCTATCCCCGCTCGGTGGTTGATCCTGGAGACGCTTGATCTGGTCGTCGACGGTTGAGATAACTTTTTCTGCGCTGCTTGCAGGGTGAACGATAGAGCTGATCGTGTAAAGGAACGGGTCCTGGGTAGCCTGTACGCCTCCGTGAACGCTGACTGCAAGCTCTTGCTCAACCAACGCAAGATACAGGAGAGAGGTCTTATTTGAAATACCGGAGCCGAATAAGTTGAGGTTGCTGGGACCGCTGAGCAGGCTGTCCAGCACCATCATCGCCAGGAAGTCTGGATGGTGTGCAGGGGGAATATGATAAGCCATCTGTACATATGTCGTTTCAGCGGGTCCTTCAACTGTTACGCGTCTTTCACCGGATTGAGGTGGCTCTGCGCGGAATTTGTGTGGCGGATTGTTCCCTGCAGGTATGGATTCGTACGCAGCCCGTACCTTTGAGAGCATATCATCTGTATCAAAATCGCCGGCAATAGCCAAAACAGCGTTGTTGGGGACGTAATAATTGCGGTAGTGCCTGTATAGATCATCACGTTCTATTGTTTGCAGGTCAGCCATATCGCCGATCACCATATGGTGGTAGGAGTGGACGCGAAAAGCAGCCGCTTGTACTTCTTCAGTGAGCTGGAAGTACGGTTCATTCTCGTTGCCCTGGCGCTCGGAGATGATTACATTCCGTTCGGAGGAGACTTCATCAGGATCGAAGAGACTGTTTGACATGCGGTCCGCTTCCAGGCTGAAAGCCAGGTCTATTTTTTCGGCTGGCAGGATTTCAAAATAAGTGGTCCAATCCAGGTGGGTGAACGCGTTCCACATGCCGCCTTCACGGGAAATCGCCTTGTCCAATACACTCGACGAGTGTTTTGACGTGCCTTTAAACTGCATGTGCTCCACCCAGTGTGATATACCGGTGCTGCCAGCCCTCTCGTTGCGGGAGCCGATACGGTACCAGACCCAATGGCTTATCAACGGGGCTGAACGAATTTCTCTAAGTAGAACGAGGAGACCGTTTTCCAGGGTGAGTTTAGTGATGGGCGTTTGCATGCCAGGAATATAGCATAGAATTGCGATTTTGGGCATAATGATAATCAACTGGTTTTGGTATTAGTACATATTAAAAAAATCTCAATGGATGTCACACTGGAAATCCTTGGCATGCTTAAGATAGACTACACAACGAAATATATCATTAATGACCCGAAACCAGATGTTCATAACCTCCGCTGCGCTCAGGTTACTCGTGATACATGAGGGGCAGTAATAAACAATGCTAAGGAGATTGATTCGTCGTTCCTCCTCGCACTGACATTAAATGAGATTCTTTGCTCCGACAAGAATGAGAGATCGGGATACGTAGCTCGGTTCAGGTTACCATTTCATTACCTTCGTGCAGACTTAGTACTAGCAGAAAGTGACAGATGTCATTGATCGACAAACCGGTTTGTGCTTTTTTACACTTGTAGTATTTTTCCTCTGAGAATATAATCATCGCAAAACAATAATGCACTTTTAATCCATCGGGAGGATACGATGATAGATGAACAACAAGATAAATACATAGTCGCTGTGGTTGGTGCCGGACCGGCTGGTCTCTATGCTGCCAAGCAATTAGCTGCTGAAGGCGTACGGGTAGCATTGATCAATCGTGACATTAAGCCTGGCGGATTGGCGGAGTACGGAATCTACCATTCCAAGTACAAGATGAAAGAGGGCTTACGCAAACAGTTTCGCCGCATCCTGGAAAACCCTGAAATCAGTTATTACGGCAATGTAGTCGTCGGAAAGGACAGCGGTCTGAGCCTGGATGATTTAAACAACCTCGGTTTCCAGGCTATCATGGTGACGGTTGGTGCTCAGGGCACTAAATGGCTGGGTTTGCCGGGTGAAGATCTCAAGGGCGTTTATCATGCCAAAGATATCGTTTATCACTATAACAAACTGCCGCCGTTCAGTACGCAGGAGTTTTCGATTGGCAAACGAGTAGCCCTGATAGGTGTTGGTAATGTGATGATCGACATCGCACATTGGGTAATCCGTGATATGAAAGCAGATGAGGTGGTCGCTGTAGCCAGGCGCGGTCCGGCAGAAGTCAAGTTCACCAAAAAAGAGATGGAGAACGTTGCACGCAATCTGGATTTGGAAGCCCTGGATGAAGAAATTACTCGGGTATCAGCGCGCATGAAAGCTGTGGATCAAGATCCCCAGGTTGCCAAAGACTTCTTTCTATCGGCGCTGCCGAAGGCAAAGGAACCTGTGTCAGAGTCACGTTTCTTGTTTGAGTTCTTATCCTCGCCATGCCGGATCTTGGGCGATGAATCTGGCCAGGTTTGCGGGTTGGAGGTGGACGATACCGAGCTGGTACCCCGCAACGGCTACACAAAAGCGCAAAGGATAGGGACAAAGCGTATTTTGGATGTCGATACGGTTGTCTTCTGCATAGGTGATCGTGTTGATGAAGCGTTTGGATTACCGGTTCAATGGAACGAATATGTCAAAAATCCTGACCCCAAATTCCCTGTTGACTATTGTTCGTATGAAGCCTATGACCCGGAAGTGGATAAGCCAGTAGAAGGGGTTTTCTTCGCCGGATGGTCGCGTGAGGCCAGCAGTGGTTTGGTCGGAGTCGCTCGTAAGGACGGCGGATGTGGTGCTAATGCTCTGCTCCAGCATCTACAAACGAAATCGCCACTGGCGGATACGGAAAAGACCATGGAGGAATTGGATGAAATTCTGGAAAAGAATTTCGTCTCCGTCGTCTCGAAGGAAGATGTGCAGCGATTAGAAGCCGTTGAGAAAGCAAAGGCTCAAGAGTTGGGTTTGGAAGAGTATAAAATGAAAACCAATGAGGAGATGTTGGCCGCGATAAGTGGTGAATAAAGATTTGCCAATTTCGTCGATAGTTTCTGGGTATTAATAAAAGCGCGGGTGAAAGCCCGCGCTTTTATGTCTCATTTCTTTTCGGGTGAGGGACAAGCAGCAGGAATCCCAGGGCGATGATCACTTCGCCAATAACAACCCCTGCGGCTTGCCATGGTCCATAGTAGGGAATCTCTGGGAAAGGTTGGTTGCCAAGACTGAATATATCAGCCATTCCGGAAAAAAAACTGATCACATATCCGGTGCTGACCAACCGGAATCCGATATCGGCAGCGATTGATTTTTCCCGCCCACTCCAAAGCGCATTCAGGGTGATATATCCACCCAAACAGATCATCGCCAATCCGATCAGAAAGACCGAGATTTGGACGAAGCCAACCACAGGGCTGCGATCCAGACCAAACAGAGCGGGGTTAGCGCCGAGCATAAAAACGAGCAACCCTAATATTGTAACGCCCAAACCGAAGCGGATCCGAAAGCTCCTAAGTCTGTTCTTGTTTTTCATACGCTTTCAGGAAGAACCCCCGCAATCTGGTGAGCCAATTTTCTCCAATAATAGCAGCGATGTCCACCTCAGTATATCCTTTCCCAACGAGAAGAGAAACCAGTTTGTACAGGTCAGCGATTTTGTCGATTTCAACGGGGGTTGATACCACTCCGAATCCGCCATAGAAGTCGCTGCCTATCCCGACAAAGATTGCATCACATCTGAAACCCGCTGCGCGCTGGCACCACTTTATAATCGAAGTTCTCGACGTAATCCAGCAATGTCTGGGTCAATTCTTCCCATTCGGATGATCCCAGGATGTGTTGCAGCGAATTTATACTGGACATTTGAGCCGTAGCCATAATTTGGGGTTGGTCGCCATACGTCGTAAACCAGGCATCACTGGGGTCCATGCCCATGCGCTGGAGCCCTGGAATAAAGTCGCGTACTACGAATTCAAAATATTCCTGCTCACGACCAGGGAGAATGTCCCACGTCATCAATAGTTTTACAGTCATAGCACCTATCCCATAAAAGTAAAATCTGCTATTGCTGGTGGTCCAACACGACCACGCTGGTTTCTCCCGGAGTAATACTGTGAGTGACTTTTAAGGAGGGTTGCTTTTCCACTTTCCCAACTCCCATCTCTTTTAAGAACCTGTCAACTTGTGTGGGTTTTATTTTGTCCTCAGGCAGGTCGTAATGCATGGGGATAACAATCCCAGGTTCCAACAGACTAACGACTTCAACGGCTTTGGCAGGGGTTAAGCTGGCTCCCCCACCTACAGGCACCAAAGCGATGTGTACATTACCCAAAGCTTCCATATCTGTTTGGCTAGGGACTCGCCGCAGGTTTCCCAAGTGAGCAATGATTGCTTTTCCGTAATCAAAAACATATATGGTGTTGCGAGGTTCATCCGCAGAACCTTTTATCTTGCCGTTTGTTTGCACAGCGGTAATAAAAACACCGCCAATTTCGTATTCCCCTGGACCTGTAATCAAATGATACTTTCCTTTTACTGCGTCTACGAAATTATGTCCCGGCGCATCATGGCTGATGGTGACGATGTTTGCTTTCAATTTAAGAGCATGCAAACCGGTTGAGCGGTGATCATATGGATCTGTGACGACAGTTGCCATACCTCGTTCAGTCAGCCGGAAGCAGGAATGCCCGTACCAGGTGATTTCCATAAAACTCCTTGGATAGTATTTTTATAGGATTATACATCATCCTAATTGGAAAGCAAAAGCCCGCATGACTTTTTGATTTGTTAATACAATCAGACATTACCCTCAACTAAATTTATTGTTTTGATTCGAGTTGCAGTAGGGGATCCTCCTTCATGGTATGATCGGGTTGGAACCATTTGGGAGGAAGTTGGTCTTTGTCGAGAGGTTGATTGTTTAATTACAAAGAGGGAAAGTGTCCCAAAATTACCCGTTTGGTTTGAAACCCAACTTGACCCCAGGGGCAGCTGTAGCTGAAACCGGTGAGGGGGCTTGGCGGCTAGAAATCCCGGCGGGAGCGGAAAGGCGCTACCGCC
>JAUWPO010000081.1 GCA_030611505.1 Chloroflexota bacterium | reverse complement strand
GGACTGATCGTCTTCTCCATGTACTTGATCCGTTCAGTGTCCCTACCAAAGATCCGATCTTTCCGGCTGCGACACAGTTTATCGCAACCAGGTTCATGAGGCGTTTATCTATAAATAAGCGGAAAATATAAAATCGTCGGGTAGCCACCCTCAATAAGCGGAAAATACAAAATCGTAGGATTGCCGCACTCGCGCAATTTAAACGAGGCAATGCGCGTCTGCCATGGTCTATCCCCGCTCACGGCGTAGTATTCCTGAGTGTACCAGAAGGTGCAGTCATCGACCGGATCGACTGCCATCATGCTGTAGTCGCCCCAGCGGCTGTAAGAGGATGTCTGGTACCCGCTGCCGGAGATGATATCGCCCTCACTGAAAGTCATCTGCCCGGGCGGGTCCTCAGCAAGGCGACCGGTGAAGCGGATGAAAGGATAAGTTGTCGTGCTGGAAACAGAATAACCCAACCCAATGTCACCTCTGCCGTTCATAGCGACGCTGCCCATCCAGCGGTGGTCGCTGTCAGGCGCCCAGGTCCCCTGCTGGAAGATGCCCCATCCTCCACCTCCGCTCCTCAGCTCGTACCAGCGCACGTCGGCGTGATCACCGCCTATGTCCACGGTGTGGTTGACAACCAGGCTCTGGTGATCTCCAAAGTTACGGTACTGTAAACGGTACATCAGCCGGTCGGATATGGCATCAACATCTATACCGCCCGGCTGCGGTATGCAGTTGGGGACGCCGGAGCACATATTTGAATCGAAAGGAGCGGTTGGAACTGCGTTTTGAAAGGTAAATGAGGCAGAAGGAGCTGCCCAGTTCACGCTGAAGTTCCAGACTTGGAGCTGGTCCCCCCAGACATCGTCGTCCATCTGTACAAAGGGGTTCGGGGAGCCTAACGGAGGCGGGGGACCATCCAAATCCGCCGGCAGCATACCTCCCAGAGTCTCATCGACCGGGTACAGATCGTAAAAGACCATACGGGCTGGCGCCCCAACCAGCATCTGATCGCGTTCAAACGCTGCAACGCCCTGACCCGCCCAATTCCAGCCGGAGGAATACTCAAACTGGTTGACGGTCATATAGTAACCGTCTGGCCAGACTCCGAATTTGGGATAATCGTTTATCTTGGTCTCACTAATCAGAAATTCGTAGCGATGCCACTGACCGGTGGGGTCGCCTGTGGTAGAAACGGCGATGCATTGGTAATAAGGACCATATGGATAGTTGGGGAGGGCGAACTGGCTGAGCAGCCAGCGGTCTGACAGGTGGTCGTAAAGCACGATCGGGTCACCGTTGTTGGTCGTGTAGCACGGTCCTCCAAAGCCCTGGAAGATGGTGTTGTTGTTCAGAGGTCCAAGGAGAAGGTTCCCATTTCGATCATAGACAGCAAACGACAGGTTGACGATCTGTACATAGTGGTTGGGACCGATGTCCCCGTTCGTATCAGGCGGTAAGACGTTGTTAACGTTGTTCAGTCCTTCAAAATTGGCGATCGTGGGCGGCGCACTCACCCCTAGAAACGATTTCTGCACCACTGAGTCAACCTCCGGTACGGCACCTTCTAGCTGGGGTTTGGGCAGGGAATGTAAGGGGATTTCGAGCGCCTGGTCAGGAGCCAGCGTCTCGGGTTGGATGAGTGCAAGATCACGCAATGGAGGCGAGGTATCCCAGCGGGAAGCGGACCAAACAACGGGGCTCAATTCTGGCGACTGTGCCTCCGCAGAGCCTTCTCCGAGCGCGTTGAACGGCACAAGCAGCATCAATATCGCAACGACCATAAGAGCAAACCTGCTTTTATACACCTGTAGAAAAATAATGGCAATCTCCTTTACATCTTAGTCAATAAAAAAATACTGGCATGTGCCAGCATTTTAACGGTAATAGAATGATACGTCCAGTGAACAAATTAATTTTATTAATTGGATTTAATTCTCAAACCAACAAGCGGCGCACCGGCTGGTTGCACTGTCAGTACTTAACGACTGCAGTCGTCTTACAGCCAATCAATCCGTGTTACGGAACATTGGCGACTATAGCTGCGAATTCCTCTACTGTAAACGCCTTCAAGGTCTTTGTGCGCACATACCCATCCTTAGCTAATCCCAGCAAGAATGTCGCCATCGTCTCATCATCCGTCCCCTCCGCAATCGCGACGTAATCGTATTCGCCCATGACCATGTAGAAAGCGAGCATCTTTCCGCCTATCGCTTCACCAGCTTTTGCGGCTGCTGCAACCCGTGCGGGGCCATCCTTGATCTCTGCAACACCTTTTTCAGTCAAATTCATCAACAAAATATAATGTGGCATCTTATTTATCTCCTTACGCGTATTCGCTAAACCTCTTTGACTTATTTTCCATTCACGATCGAATCAGCAAGCTGACCTGCCAGCTTTCAAAAGGATGCCGGTGCGCCGCGGCTACCTCCCTTTCTTAATGGTCCCAACTGCTGCAGATTCCTCGAGCTTAATTATAAACAACCACCAACAAATTATCAGCGGTCGTTTATGGATACTATCCTGGTGCCAGGTTACTTTTCTTCCCTGGTGACGCCAGCGTTGAACGTGTGGTGGTGTGTGAATTTGTGTAAGTTGATTATACAATCAAAAACCAGATACTGTCAACAAGAACTTGAACGACCTCCCTTTTCCTGCAATGAGGCTATTATTCAACCAAAATATGTTGGTCTGACCACAGCTTAATCTCTATTGAGGTATACTCTCTCAACTATTGACTTTCATGAAAAGAGATAAACCGGGGAAATAAACTGGCATGACCACACCAACCCAAAATAAAACCGAAAGAGCTACCCTGCGTGATCTGCCGCGTAATGTGTGGGCGGTAAGCCTGACAAGCTTCTTAATGGACATTTCGAGCGAGATGGTGATCAACATCCTGCCGCTTTTCTTATTCAATGTTTTGGGCGTCAGGATGAGCTTAATCGGCGTCATCGAAGGCATCGCCGAAGCAACCGCCAGCCTGCTGAAGCTGTTCTCGGGGTGGTTTTCGGATAGATTGCGGGCGCGCAAATGGCTGGCTGTATCCGGCTATGCCATCTCTGCCCTGGTGAAACCATTTTTCTACTTCGCTAACAGCTGGATTACAATCGCAGCAGTGCGCTTCACCGACCGGGTGGGAAAAGGCATCCGCACGGCACCCCGCGATGCGCTGGTGGCAGACTCCGTCACAAAAAAAACACGCGGCCTGGCATTCGGTTTTCACCGGGCGGCGGACACTGCTGGAGCTACATTAGGGCTGCTGGTGGCATTGGGCGTGGTCTGGTACGTCCAGTCCAACGTCGTTCATTTAGGCGAGTCAACTTTTCGAATAATCGTACTGGTCAGCCTGATCCCCGCAGCTCTGGCGGTATTGACCCTGGCGATCGGCGCCCAGGATGTACCTGTTACCGGTCAACGTGCGGCGCCTAAATTTGCTTTCAAGTCTCTGGGGAAGCCATTCATGGTCTTCATGGTCATCGTCAGTGTGTTCGAAATTGGCAACTCATCCGACGCATTCCTGGTGCTGCGCGCCCAGGAGCGCGGCCTGAGCGTGACCGGGATTTTATCCATGCTGGTAGTCTTCAATCTGGTGTACACATTAGTCTCCACACCGGCAGGAGCGCTATCCGACAGGATAGGACGTAAGCGCCTGATCATTGCCGGCTGGCTAGTGTATGCCGTGGTCTACCTGGGATTTGGGCTGGCGCAGACCGCCGTTCAGGTTTGGGTGTTGTATGCCTTCTACGGGCTGTATTACGGTCTGGCGTACGGCACATCTAAGGCTATGATCGCCGACCTGGTTCCGGAGAATGTGCGCGGTACAGCATACGGTACTTATAACGCTGCCATCGGCATCATGGATTTTCCCGCTTCGGTGATCGCTGGTGTGCTGTGGCAGGGTGTGGGAGCGTGGACCGGGCTGGGCGCCGCGGCTCCGTTCATATTCGGCTCGGCAGCGGCTCTGCTGGCGGCTCTGCTGATGGCAACCTGGATGCCAGCGGTGGAGAATATCCAACCTCCCGCGGGTTAATAGATCGTACAACTCACTTGTGTTGTTCCAATCAAAGCATCATTAGTCGCGACAATTGCACAGAACCCGCAATCAACCTCCCGCGGGGCATTAGGTCAACCTCCCGCGGGTTAATAGATCATACGAACAGCTTGTGTCATTGCAATCAAAGGATTATTACTCGCTACAACTACACAAAACCCGCGGGAGGTTTGCATCATTGTACGAAACCCGCAGGAGGATTCACCTTGACAACCTCCCGCGGGTTAATAAATCATACACTCACTTGTACCATAGCAATCAAAGCATCATTACTCGAAAAAACTGCACGAAACCCGCGGGAGGTTTCCATTATCATTAGTCGCGACAACTGCACGGAACCCGCAGTCAACCTCCCGCGGGTTAATTGATCATACAAACAGCTTGTGTCGTTCCAATTAAAGGATCATTTATCGCAACAAATGCTCGAAACCCGCGAAAGGTTTCCATAATCATTACTCGCGACAACTATACGAAACCCGCGGGAGGTTTTTATTGCACGGAATCCGCGGAAGGCGCGGGAAGTAACATTAGGTTTATAATATGACATCTACAGAATTTCCAATATATCAAGTCTCATGACCCGCGGGAGGTTCAGAATGAAATTATCAAGAATTGGTATGATACTGCTGGCAATCTGGCTGATCCTTGTCGGTCTATCCGGCTTCCTCAACATTGGCGATCTTAAAATGATATTGAATGTGATTGCCATTATCGCCGGTATCCTGATCCTGCTGGGACGATAGATTTAACTTTATGAGCCACGATCATTCTAACGACAGCACTGGCGACTTGAGGCTCGCGTTCTTCCTGAACCTGTCCTTCACGATCATCGAGATCGCAGGCGGTATCTGGACCAACAGTCTGGCGATACTCTCCGACGCGATTCACGACCTGGGTGACAGCCTGTCGCTGGGTATGGCATGGTATCTGGAAACCTATGCACAAAAAGACAAGGACAAGAAATATTCATACGGATACCGTCGTTATTCCTTGTTGAGCGCCCTGATAAATACCGTCGTCCTGATCGTCGGGTCGGTTTTTATTCTATCCAGGGCTGTTACGCGCCTTTTCAATCCCGAACCGGTCGATGCCAAGGGGATGATATTGTTCGCCGTCCTGGGGATCATTGTGAACGGGCTGGCGATGCTGAGGCTGCGGGGTGGCAAATCTCTCAATGCCCAGGTTGTCGCCTGGCACCTGATCGAGGACGTGCTTGGCTGGGTGGCAGTGCTGATCATGAGCATCGTGCTGTTGTTTACCGATCTTTATATCCTGGACCCAATATTTTCCATCCTGATCACCAGCTTTGTGCTCTACAATGTGATCAAGAATCTCAGGAAAACGCTGGCGCTCTTCCTGCAAGCTGTTCCCGAAAACATGGATTTAGAAATGATCGAAAACCGGCTTCTGGCGATCGACAATGTTTGCTCCAGCCACCACACCCACATCTGGTCGATGGATGGCGAGCATCACGTACTGACAACACACCTGGTGGTCGAGGAAGACACATCCCAAGATGAGGTGCTGTGTATCAAAGAAGATATCAACCAACTCAGCAATGAAATGGACTTCCTGCACACTACCGTGGAAATCGAGTACGGCGAAGAAAAATGCAGTATGGCGGAAAGGAGTTAATAATGAGCTTTACAATGACCAAAGACGAGAGGGAAGCTTTCCTGGCTGACCTGCATGTTGGGATTCTTGGGATAAATGCCGAAGGGCGTGCTCCGGTGGTGGTGCCAATCTGGTACTCTTACGAACCAGGCGCCGAGATCGTATTTATCACCAATAAAGGCGCTAAGAAGATCGATCTGTTGAAAAAAGCAGGCCGCTTCAGCCTGTGTGTTCAGGATGAGCAGTCTCCCTACAGTTTTGTAAGCGTAGAAGGGGTAATCATTTCGATCAAGAAAGCCAATCATCAACGCGACCTTACACCTCTGGCGCAGCGCTATCTGGGTGAGGAAAAGGGCAACCAGTACGTCAGCGACACTCAAGGAGATAGTGAAGTATTGGTACGGATGCAACCAGAGCGCTGGTTCAGCGCCGATTATGGAAAGAGCTAAAAGAGGAACAGCATGACACAGCATCCGCACCTGTACCCATCACCATTCTTGTTGGAAGGCGGCTCTACCGGGATACTTCTAATCCACGGCTTCACCGGCTCCCCTCCCGAAATGCTCCTGGTGGGAGATTATCTGAACGAACGCGATCTGACCGTCTCGGCGCCGCTGCTTCCCGGTCATGGCACATCAGTAGAAGACCTGAACACCCGCGCATGGGAAGATTGTACCAGCCATGTCGAAAGCGCACTGGGAGATCTTCAGAAACGCTGCGAGACTGTATTCGTGGCTGGACTGTCGCTCGGCGCCCTGCTCGCGCTCTACCTGGCAGCACAGCATGATGAATTAGCCGGTGCGATCTCTTACTCCGCACCGATGGGTGTCACCGATTGGCGCAGCAAATTAGTACCCATATTCAAAAAATTTATCCCCCAGGTGACCAAGTCCGAAGATTTCATGATCGATCCCGAAGCAAAACTACGGAACTGGTCGTACGAAACAACTCCTACTTCCACTGCCCATGAGGTCCTGAAATTCATGAGGGAAGTCAAGCACTTGCTGCCTCGCATTAATTGCCCTTTGTTAATCATCAACAGCACTGAGGATCCGGAAATTCGTCTGGACAGCGGGCAGTACGTTTATGTGCACACCAGTTCGGTAGACAAGAAACTGATTATGCTGCACAACTGCGGTCACGTCATTACTATAGACAACGAATGGGAGCAAGTGGCTGAAGAGACGTACAAGTTCATAAAAAATCGGGTATAAGATGGCTGAAACCAGCTTGCGAAACTGGGCATGCTTGAAAGGAGAACTACGATGAAAAGCTACCGTAAAGAATTATGGTTTAACGTTCCCAGCCGCCGGGAATTCATCAACATAACCCCTCAGGTTGGGGAATGCCTGAGTGAGAGCGGGATCCGGGAGGGATTGGCGCTGGTGAATGCCATGCACATTACAGCATCCGTGTTCATCAACGACGACGAATACGGGCTGCACCAGGATTACGAAAAATGGCTAGAGGGACTGGCGCCGCACGAGCCGGTAAGCAGCTACCTACACAATCGCACGGGCGAGGACAACGCTGACGCTCACCTGAAGCGGCAGGTTATGGGGCGCGAGGTGATGGTGGCAGTTACGAACGGGCGCTTGGATTTCGGTCCGTGGGAGCAAATCTTCTACGGCGAATTTGACGGTCGGCGCCGCAAGCGCGTCCTGGTCAAGATTATTGGGGAGTAGAGCATATGCCCGCTAAGCCCTATGGTTTCCGAATGTCCACAATCGCAGCAGCGCGCTCAAGTTGTTGTTGATCCAGCGTGACCAAACAATCTTCCAATTGACTTGCTAAAGCAACATAAATCGCGTCACATCCACGGATGTGATAATCGCCGGCAATGACAGCCGCTTGCTCAGCTAACGCAAGGGTTACTGGCACCAGTTCAATCACTCTTGAGTGCTTAAGCTGACCCACAACTCGGTGAGATAGCACCAAGTCTCCCACTCCACGACTTAGAGCAGCGGCTACCTCCGCTAACAGGATAACCGGCGCTGCGATCGTTTGCTGTTCTTTTTTTGCCTGCTCGAACCACGCCCAACTGTTGGTGTGTTCTTTTTCTTTTGCATTAATCAAGGCGACATAGACGCTTGCATCAATTACAGCCATATGTCTACCTTCTCTGCTCAGTGATAAGTTCCACGCCGCTTTTGTCTGATGTCCAGTTCTCTGCAATATCCTGCGCCAGAGATTTCATTTCTGTCAGGGTTTCATCGATTTCGACCTTGCGCAGCCGTTCCACTTCCTCTCGGGTCAGAGGTCTCAGCACCGCCACAGGTTCACCTCGCAGGGTAACAATGTATTCAGTCATCTCCTCACGGACTACGCGTAATACATGGGATGTTCGATTCTTTAACTCACGCACACCGATAGTGTTCGGCATTGTCTACTTCCTTTCCATATGTAACCACATGGTGGCTACATTATAATCACGAATTAAAACGGAGTCAACATGTTTTTTTCTGGTTGTTTTTATCTGGCAAACGATTACGAATCCGGGCTCTATTGTTCTAGCAACCCATAGTATTATTTTTAATAAAGGTGCGATACACTTTCGAAGTGCATTGTACCTTTCGTCGTTTAAACCAACGTAAAATATCAAATCCAATAGCCATGAAATCCCTCCCCTCGCCCTCACTGATGATAAGCAAGAAGCACGCCAAGCGATTCCTACTGGCGCACCAACAACTATGGCCTCCCAGGCAGTTGAAGGGCAAAGCCGGCGTTTTGGATTTTGTTTCTCACGTGGGCTGCATCCAGTTCGATCCTATTAATGTTATCGGTCGCAACCCGGATCTGGTGCTGCAATCGCGGTTGAAAGACTACCGTCCAGCTCTTTTAGAGGAGCTTCTATATAAGGACCGCGAACTTCTGGATGGTCTTGACAAGGTTCAATCGATCTATGCGACGAGTGATTGGGCTTGCTTTACTCGCCGCAGGAACAGCGCGACAGAGCGTTACAGTGATCCTAGTGATCCACCTGCAGCGATCGCCCCAGAAGTGATCGAGGAAATCCGGTTGAAAGGTCCATTATCTTCCCTCGACTTTAGTAACACCGACACAATAAACTGGTCGTGGGGACAGCACACCCGGTTGGTACGAGCTTCTCTCGAAATTCTATATGCTATGGGTACTGTGGGAGTGCATCACAAAGTGAACATCCGCCGGGTCTTTGACCTAACGGAACGCCTGATCCCGCCCACTATTCTTCATGCCCGCGATCCCAATCAAACCGCAGAGGACTACCAGGACTGGCACATTATGCGCCGGGTGGCTGGTCTCGGATTGGCGAACCCCAGCGCGGCGCAATACTGGCTGGGCATCTTGAGCGTAAATGGTGAAACACGCCGAACAGTCCTCAGGCGGTTGGTAGAAAACGGCAAACTGGCTTCTATTGCTATCGAAGACCTCCCCAAGCGCACATTTTTCATGCGCACAAGCGACCTACCCACCCTGAAGATAGTACAAAGCAAAAGGGCTCCAAAGGCGAGGGCAGCGATTCTTGCCGCACTTGACAATTTAATGTGGGATCGCGACCTGATGCGGTGGGTTTTCGATTTTAACTACATCTGGGAAGTTTACAAACCAGCCGACAAGCGCAGACACGGATACTACGTGCTCCCGGTGCTGTACGGCGAGCGGTTTGTGGCGCGCTTCGAACCAACCTTTGATAAAAAGACCCGCCAATTGAATATCGTGAATTGGTGGTGGGAAGCAGAAATACGACGAGACGAAAGGATGGAAGTTGAATTGACTGCTTGTTTGCGCCAATTTATGGATTACCTGGAAGTCAGCCGCTTGATAATTGGAGATAAAGTAAAGCGGGAAAAAAATCTGTGCTGGCTGAGAGAATTGGAAAGATCGTAAAGATTAGAAAATCGTTCTTTGTGTGAATAATTGCACAAGATGTGCTATAATCATCTCGGGCCCTCAACAAAACTCACATCATTGCCTGGGCCCCATTTTATTACGCAAGAGGAAATGCGGTCTAACACCCGCATTTTTCCTTTTAAACGAATTGAAATGGGGGTTTTTCTGATCGAGAATCATTCAACCAAACTTACCCGTGATAAGTAAAATATATAAGTATGTACAACAATATCGAGGATACTTCCACGGCATAGCATGCTGATTGTATAAATCAAACAATGATGAATAAACCCACCTTCCGAACAGCATCAAAGCTCCTGCTTTACGCGCTTCTGATTTTGTTGATATTGACAGGCTGCAGCACTCTCAGCTCCGTGGATGAAAGCGCAGCGATTGAATACCAGGCATCCTCTGACACGATCGTTCAAACTGCGCCGCCCACACTCCAGGAATACGTCGAAGGCTTAAGTAAGGATGAAATTGCCACTCTTAACAGCCTGGAACAGGTGGACGATTATCCGCTCTATACGATGCGATATCACGGGGAATATGACCAGCAGTCTGTTTCAATGATCGAAAACCGGGCAATGTGGGAGCATCTTCAACTAAACTTACCCACAATGGAGCAACCAGCTTGGGCTTGTTCGCTCTTTGCAGCT
>JAUWPO010000151.1 GCA_030611505.1 Chloroflexota bacterium | reverse complement strand
CGGGGTCGTCGCTGATGCGTTCCTCCGACACCACGACGGTCCAGTAATTTTCAGCCGGTACATCAAGCCGGAAGCCGTGGTCACCGCGCACCTTGATCCAGCGCGCCAGGCGTTTGGATAGACTCGCATCCAGGTTGAACTGCCGGTCGGGGACATATTCGCGGATCGACTCATCGATCTGCATTACAACCTGCTCCGGCAGCGGGAGATCCTCCAGCCAGACGTCGCAGTTAACCCTCGGTGAGCTGACCGCGCTGCGAAAGTGCTCATCCAGCACGGCCTCGTCTTCGGGAGTCAGCAGGTCTTTAACCCGGTTTTGTGCAGCAACCACGCCCCTGTAAAAACGCTCGCTATATTTGCGCGGGTCGAAGGCTTCCTCTGCATCCAGGAAGGATTCGGTAAAGAAGCGGGCGATGGAGCGCTCCTCCAGGCTGGTCTGGCGGTCGAGCAGCAGCATGTCATATTCGGGGTGACGTGGGTCGAGCGGCTGGACGATGGCGCATTTCTGCAAGCGTTCGTTGGTGAACGCCATCGTTTCAGGTTCAAAGCTGACATACACGTTCCCGTGCTTGTCCTCGCGGATCACATGCTGGAAGATTTGCGCCGGATCGATCTTTATGATAGCCAGAAAGCGTGAATATGGATAGTTCTCCGCACCGAACAGTACCACAGCCAGGTCCCCGGCTGTTATGCGGCGGTCTCCATCCATGATGCCGTACAACGCTTCTGCCAGCTTCTGCGACCCCTCCGTTATGGGGGTCTCTTTGCTTAGGATTGCCTGGCAGAAACCGGACGGCTGCTGCGGATTGATGTTCCTGAAACGGGCTGCTTTGACGGATGGGTCTCGCAGAGTGGTCTCGATATGGTTGCTGAAATAATCGACCAGCGCCTGGTCGCCCTCCAGCGGCAGGGGCACATTGGAGAGAATCAAGCCCTGTCCCTGGGGATCGAGGATGTGGATGATTAATTCTTCGATTGTGATATTGACAGCGTCGCGCATTTTAACCTCCCGATATTATTGGTGGTTATATTATAGGTTAAAAATTCTACTAGATGGGAAGATTTCATGAAAAGTCTGCAAATAGAGCATTGCTTCGGCATTAAAGGACTCCTTAACGGCTCAAAACTCTCCCCCCTGCCCAGCTGAGGCGGCTCCCACGCCGGCTCAACTGCACACCATCCCCCATCTCAATTCAACCTTTGATATACTGAGATCACTATCATCATCTAAATTGATCATCGCTTTTTCGCCGCAGTCGAATTCAGGAGACCTGCAATGAAAACGAAAATGACACCAATCATATATTGGGCGCCCAGGATTTTAGGCATTCTATTCGCCGTCTTTATAAGCATCTTCGCTTTGGACGTGTTTACGGAAGGCTACGGATTTTGGGACACGGTCGTGGCTCTGGTTATGCACCTCGTTCCCACTGCGATCATAGTAATCGTGCTGCTAATCGCCTGGCGCCGGGAACGGGTTGGTGGTGTTTTATTTCTATTGTTGGGGGCGCTGTATATTGTGATGTTCTGGGACAGAGGTCACTGGTCAGCCTATTTGTTGATCTCTGGACCGCTGTTCCTTATCGGGGCACTTTTCCTGGTTAACTGGCACTCCCAGAAGGACGCGCCCACGTAGTCTCAATCATTTGTCGCCTTCTCGATCTCCCACGCCGCCCCTTTGGACATCCGTGCATTTTGCCAAGCTCATGTATTTTGACCTGCCATGCATTGTGCGAGCGAAGCGAGCAAACATGCTAAGCTCGTGCATTTCGAGCCGCTCGTGCATTTCGAGCCGCTCGTGCATTTCGACCCAGCTCGTGTATCTCGACCCAGCCAAGCATTTTACGAGTGAAACGAGTAAATATGCAAGCATCCGCTTTTTGGATGCCAAGCATCGTTCTTTGATGCCAACCGAAGTTGAGTCAGTGATACTCTCCCCCCCCGTTAGTGGGGAGCTGGAGGAGGGTGGTGCACCTCCCCACGATTGTCATTGCGAGGGAGCGCAGCGACCGTGGCAATCTCAGTTCTTATCCTCCAACTACCCGATCTCCCCGCCGCCCCTTTTGACTGCCAAGCTCGTGTATTCCGAGCCAACTCGTGAAATCCGAGCCAGCTCGTGAAATCCGAGCCGCATTTACTCGCATCGTTCTCGGCTACTACTATGCAATCGCCATTTCGATTTCAGTCGAGTTTCTCTCAATGATCTTGGAACCGTGTAATCCAGCAGCATGCTCTTTGAGAGCCATGCATTTTGCCAAGCATACTCCGTAAGCCCATACGGAGTATGCCAACGAGCAAACATGCAAAGCTCAACTTCGCTGAGCCGCTCAACGAAGTTGTGCCAATTTCCGGCGCGTATGTTCAGCGCGGTGCGGTCTGCCAGCGCGCTCAAAACGTTCAGCCAGGGCACCCCATTCTTTAGGGTTAAAGGTGCCCTCTCTGAAAAACGCTTTTTCCAGTTCAATTGCCAGTGCGTTTAAGTTATTGCTGTGTTTTGGCTCCAGGTTGGATAGATCATCCCTGCCGCCGATGCGCGCCGCAGCGCTGTGCAATTCAGCTATCCTCGGGAACCAGTTTGAGGATCGGATATGTTGATCGACGGCGACTTCAAGGATATGTCCAGGTATCTCCGCCAGGTACTTAAAATACAGCTCAAGGGATAATTTATCAAGTGTTTTTGTTGGGAAAGCGAGTGTTAATGTCTCAAGGACTTTCTGAATTTGATCGGGTGTTGCCATGTTCGATCTCCTCCCGCAGCTCCTGCAGGACTTCGATTTGAGATTTTGATTGCTCCGGGCTGCAGAAGCGGCAGTGCTCGGGTCCGCCGCGCTGGTAAAGCTCCAGCATACCGGGGATATTCTTGGGGTTCCAGCGGTGCGCCAGCCAGTGCTCTATGGTGGCGTACCAGAGGTCGGGATCTTTTATATCGGCTTTGATATGCTGGCGCTGCACCTGGTTGGGTTTGATCCTGGTCAGAGTGTGGTAAATGGCAAGCGGTCCTTTTTCCTGCTCTTTCGAATCGATTCTCGGTTTTGGATTTTGTGCCTCTTTTAATCCTCTATGTCTCACATTATTAATTAAGCTCTTAAGAGAGGGCGATTCCCATTTTTTAGAATCTGGGAATCCATCCAGCTCTGCACCTTTATTTTCCAAAAGGACATTTCCCAGGGGGACTTCAAAGATCACCACTATCTTCCCCTGCCCGCTGGTTCGCCAGCGCAGTAAGTTCCAGAACCTGAGTTGGGTGATGTGACGGTATAGAGTCGATGAGCTTTTAGCAGTGATCTCAGCGAGCTGCTTCATGCTGAGCGCAGGGGTCTCTTTGTCATCACCTGCCAACCCGCGCAGCTGCACCCAGGTATGGAAGACGGATGGCGGCAGATCTGGGTTATAGATCAGTGCGCATGGCACAAAGATGCCGCACGGGATAGGTGGTTTGGTGTGCATTTTTGTATAATCTGCAGTGATAACACTGCATGTACTCTTGTAGGCGGTTAATTATACAACATAAAAGAACGAATGTTCTATATTATGGCGAACAATTGTTGAAAATCCCCCTTTTGGTTAGGCGTGTAACTGAAACCTCCCGCGGGTTGCGTGAAGTTATCGCGAATAAGTTTGAAAAATACCTATTGTGATTTGTCGACACTCAACCTCATAACCCGCGGGAGGTTTCCTTAAGACGTTTACAAAAAAAATATCCCAATTTCACCATAACCCACTTCGCCGCCCCTGTTTTTCTTAACCCGCGGAAGGTTGCTTTAAGATGTTCACCATAAATTACAAAACTTCAGAAAAACCATTTCGTCGATTCATATATTTATCCCCGCGAGAGATTAACGGAAACTCCACTGAGTTACATGTAGAGTTTGGAATACGGTGTAAAACAAACGTGATATATTAATCAAGAGGTGAAAGTACGTGGGTACATTCCGCAAACCAAATCCTGAGAACCGTGGTCAAGCTATTATATATGGCTGTCTCGTCATGGCAGTACTTTTTCTTGGTCTGGTGCTGGTAGGCGGGACGATTTTGGCTTTAATGTAACCTCCCGCGGGTTGCGTCATACCATATGCACCTCCCGCGGGTTCCGTGATCCGTTTTCTATCAATAACTTAACTTCAGAACCCCCCCCTTCGCGGCCCCTGTTTTTCTTAACCCGCGTGAGGTTTCCTTGAGACGTTCATCACAAATCAAATAACTTCAGCAAAGCCCACTACGTCGATTCTGATTTCGGAATCCCGTGGGAGGTTGATCCCGGTGTGAAGCTATGTGGACCTCCCGCGGGTTGCGTGATACGTTTTCTATCAATTGCCTAACTTCACTGGTAGCATACCCACCTTCGCTGCTCCTTATTTCCTTAACCCGCGGGAGGTTAAGTTATATCTTGTCCGCTGCATGTTAACCCCGACCCCTCTAAACATCAGTGAGCATGAGCGCCTGACCATTTGAGGTCCGGCGTTCACCAGCGTGTACCATCAGAAACGACGGGATGCTTTTCCCAGGCTGGACGTGCAAGCTGGGAGACGCATCCTCCCAGATCTGTGGGTCTGCTCCGAACGCGAATTCATAACGTTCCCTGGTTTGTTTCCCACCGCTCCCCACTATAGTAGGGATATCGTATCCCCAGTCATAAATTTCCATTTCCCCTTTAGAACCCCCACTTTCTTCATTTAACATATGTGTCTGCGGCGTGTTTTCCGCCTGGCTCTGTTCTAGCTCGGGAGAGAGCGTGGCTTCAACCAGGAGTTTGTTGGTTGTGAGGCGGCACGCCGCTGCTGGGAGTATTAAAACCAGCATTTGTAACTATAATGGGTATAACTTATCAATATTAGGGCGACCCCTCCCCTCAGGAACTGCCCCCCATCTTCATGGGCACCCTACTTCAAGGGACCCCCATCTTCACGGCCACCCAGTTTCACGGGCACCCTCGCTCCCCTACCCAATTTCCCCTTCATTCGGGTATACTTAATCCCAAAGGCACGGCTTATCGAAATATGGACACTCAACGCTATCGGCAATACATGCAGCAGTATATAACGGAGGCCATCCAAAACAGCGATGGCTCTAACTACGGTATTTACGAGCAGTTGGACTGCATAAAAGTGGGCGGTCTTATCACCCGTCACCGCGAGGAGAAAGAGCGAGCGCTCACCGATGCTAAAGCGGCTTTCGACGGACACCGCCACTGGCCTTTGAAACTCGTGCTCTCCCATCTCGGTATCGAGCAGATTGAATCTGAGGGGAACTGAACCAGCCTGCTGAGACCAGACCACATCATTTATATGAAGCGAAACTAGTGTTCTATCAAACATCATAGTTTAATTTGTCATTGCGAGGGAGCGTAGCGACAAGCATCCTTTCTCTGTATACCGCATCCGTTCTCCCAAGCAGTGCTCTTTACTGCCCAGTGTCATTGCCATGCATTTTGCGAGTGAAGCGAGCAAATATGCATGCATGCGTACTTTGCATGCCCAATCTCCTCGTAACTCACTTAGACTCTTCACTATCGCTCTGAGCGACAAACACAACATTCACATTAACAGAGAACTAGAGCGCCATCATAAAAGCGCATTCGTCGCGCCCCTCAATCGCACT
>JAUWPO010000175.1 GCA_030611505.1 Chloroflexota bacterium | reverse complement strand
CGATTCCACCAGCCGGATTTCGTGTAGGGGATCCAGATTCGCAGTGGCTTCATCAAGAATGATAAAGGGTGAGTCTTTTAAAAAGGCACGCGCCAGGGCGATTCTCTGAGCCTGACCACCGCTCAGACGGGTCGCTCGTTCTCCGATAACTGTGTTGTATCTGTGGGGAAGTTTATTAATGAATTCGTGGGCGTGAGCTTGTTGCGCCGCCCATTGGACTTCATCCAGGCTGGCTTTTGGACGAGCCAGACGGATATTAGTCGCAATGGTGTCATTAAACAAATAGGGATGCTGGGGCACCCAGGAGACTTGATTGAGCCAATCGTCGCGTTGTATTTCGAGCAGTGGTTGCCCATCGATGGTGATGCTGCCAGACGAGGGTCCGATAAAACGCAGCAGCATACCGGCGATGGTGCTTTTCCCCGCCCCGCTGGGTCCAACTAATGCCACCTTTTGCCCAGCAAGGATTTGTAAGGAGACCCCATTTAAAGCCGGGCGATTTGAGGAGTAAGCAAAATGAACATCCTTGAATTGTATGTCTGAGAATAGAGTCTCTTGGTTTATACCAGTTGTTTCTTGATCAAGGCTGCTTGGTTGAGCATTTGAGGTGATGGGCGTTTCAAGTATTTCAAATATTCTTTTTGCTGCAGCTATGCCCGACATACCGGCATGGAATCTGGCTCCCAGGGAGCGCAGCGGTAGGTAGAACTCCGGAGCTAGAATAAGCAGGAAGAAAGCTTGTTCGAAATACAGTCGACCGTACAGCACCCGTAATCCAATCTCGACAGCGATGATGGCTGTGCTGAGTGTCGCCACCATCTCCAGCGTCAGGGCGGACAGGAAGGTCACCCGCAGAACGCTCATGGTCCTCAGCCGGAATTTGTCGCTGACACTTGCGATCACATTGGTTTGCTCCTTGCTGCGTCCGAGAGTCTTCAGGGTTGTCAAACCCTGTATCATGTCCAGGAAATATGCGTTCATATGGCTCAATGTACGCCATTGGCGCTGGGTGAGTTCCTGAGCTTTGTTTCCGATCAGAACCATAAAGAGCGGGATCAACGGCGCCGTTAACAGCAGGATCGTAGCGGTGAGTATATCCCGCGGAAAAATAAATGCCAGATATGCCAATGGAATCAAGGCTGCCAGCACCAGACCTGGCAGGTACTGGCTGAAGTAGGTCTCCAATGCCTCGATTCCCTCCACGAGGACGCTGGTCAATTCCCCGGTGCGTTCTGTGCGCGCGTAGGTGGGACCAAGCTCGAGAATGTGTTCGAAAAGATGACTGCGTAAGCTGGTCTTAATGCGGATGGCGAGTGTGCTGGCAGACACCTCGCTGCCCCAGACTGTAACTGCCCGAATCGTGATGGCGATCAGTAAGAACTCCAGCAGTCCGGTTACTTCAGCTAAGGTTTCTCCCTCCAGGAAGACTTTTCCAATCACCTGGCTTAGCAGACCTGCCTGAACCACGGTGAACACCCCTGCCAGGAGTCCCAGTCCGATTGTCAGCACCAGGAAGAGGCGGCTGTCTTTGACCAGGTGAAGGAGGCGTTTGTCGAGATTCATATGGCTGAATAACAATTGCCAGCCTGTGCTTTGTTATCCCTATCAGTATTCGAGATGGGAATCGATCGTGAGCCGCTTTCGGAAGATCCAATAGCTCCATGCCTGGTACACTAAAACAATGGGCACAAAAATGACCGCAATAACAGTCAACACAGTGAGAGTGTACGGGCTTGATGAGGCGTTGTAAATTGTAAGGCTGTTTGCTGGGCTTATACTGGAGATCATTACGCGCGGGTAAAGGATCATGAACATGGTGATCAATGCGGTGGTAATCGTCAAAGATGTCATGATAAACGCCCAGCCGTTCTTTTTATTGCGCATAAAATAACCAGCCAGAAGTATGGCGACCATGACGGCGATGGATATTACTCCCAGGTTGACTCCCAATTGTGCCAGGGCGTCAGTAGTGAAGTATGTGGCGATCAAAAGTACCAGCAGCAGCAGAACCACTGCGAGCCACAGCTTCTGGGCGGCTGCGCGAGCCTTTTCCTCTAGCTCGCCTTTGACCTTCAAGCCTAAGAAAACCGCGCCGTGATATGTGCACAATAACATCAATGTAATCCCTGCCAGGAGTGAATACGGATTGAGTAAATTGAAGAAACCTCCTACGTAATTGAAATTAGCGTCTATTGGTACACCGCGCACCAGGTTTCCAAAGGCGACGCCCAGGAGCAGCGGAGGTAAGGCACTGCCTATAATAATCCCCCAATCCCACAGATTGCGCCACTTGGGGTGTTTATCCTTGCTGCGAAACTCAAACGATACGCCTCGATATATCAAAGCCAGCAAGATCAGGAAAAGAGCCAGGTAGAAGCCGCTGAACATGGTCGCGTACCACTCTGGGAATGCGGCGAAAGTAGCCCCACCGGCTGTCAGCAGCCAAACTTCATTTGCATCCCAATGGGGTCCGATAGTATTAATCATCATGCGTCGCTTCCTGTCAACCATAGCCGGGTCGTCGTCTTTACTCAAGAAGGGCAGCAGAATCCCGACGCCAAAATCAAAGCCTTCCAGTACAAAATAACCAATCCATAGTATCGCGATGAGAATAAACCAAATTGTGTTCAGGTCCATTTTCTGTCTCCGTTAATCTTGGGTGGGAACCAGTGAGGGAGTCGGCCCCTCACTTTCTGCCGTGTATTCTTCGTCAGCCGGGGGAATAATTTTTATATATTTAAGCATCAGGTGAATCGCGGCTACCATCAGGGCGGCGTATATCAGGGTGAAACCAACCAGGGAGATAACCACGTAAAAAGCAGGCACGGTGTTCGAGAGACCATCTTCGACTTTCATCAGTTCAAAAACAATCCAGGGCATTCTTCCTATCTCGGTCATTACCCAGCCGAACGTGTTCCCAATGAACGGCAGAGCAATTGCCCACACAAAGAGATGCAATGAGCGCCTGGGTTTTTCTAACCTGTTGCCAAACAATAAAAAGAGCGCGTATATTGCCAGGGGCAGCATGAGAGATCCTGCCCCAACCATAAAACGGAAAGACCAATACACGACTGCAACGGGTGGGATGTAGTTCCCAGGTCCGAATTCGCCTTCGAATTGAGCTTGCAGGTCGTTAATCCCTTTGATTTCACAATCTAACTGGTTATAAGACAGCAAACACAGCGCGCCTGGCACCCGTATGTCAATATTACCAATCGTCAGGATTGAGAAGGAGGCTGGCGATTCGGTGTTCCAGAGCGCCTCTGCGGCTGCCATCTTCATGGGTTGCGCTTCGACCATGTGCTGCGCCTGACCGTGCCCGTTGATTCCGATAAGTACGATTGCGATGCTGCCGGCAATCGCGGCGATCTGAAATGAGCGCCTGAATAAATCAACGTGGTTCTTCTTGAGCAGGTGGTATGCGCTTATCCCCAGCACGAAGAAAGCTCCAGTGGCGAGACCCGCCATAATGGTATGCGGGAACTGTACCTTGAGGTTGGGGTTGGTGATCAGAGCCAAGAAATCCGTCATTACAGCCCGTCCGTTCTCGATTGCATATCCGACCGGCTCCTGCATGAAGGAGTTGGCGATTAATATCCAGAAGGCAGACGCGCTGCTGCCGATTGCTACAAGCCAAATCGTGGCAGCATGCATCCCCTTTGATAGCTTGTCCCATCCAAATATCCAGATGCCGAGAAATGTGGATTCCAGGAAGAAAGTCAGCAGGGCTTCAATAGCTAACGGTGCGCCGAAAACATCACCCACAAAGCGGGAGTACTCTGACCAATTCATCCCGAACTGGAACTCCTGGACAATGCCGGTGACGACGCCCATGACGAAGTTGATCACAAACAGTTTCCCCCAGAATTTGGTCATTTGCTTGTAAACATCGTTGCCAGAGACGACATAGATCGTCTCCAT
>JAUWPO010000070.1 GCA_030611505.1 Chloroflexota bacterium | reverse complement strand
ATCCAAAATCGAGGAGCTAAACGATGTTTGAGAAGAACATGAACATAGATGAACAGGTAGATTACTTGATGCAGGGCACTGAATTCGGGGACGAGACGCTCAAAGGAGCGATGGCGGATGAACTTCGTCAGCGTTTGATGGATGTCGAGCGGGAAGGGCGACCCCTACGGGTGTACTGCGGCTTCGATCCCCGCACCGGTGATTTACATTTGGGTCACACGGTACCAATGCGAAAACTGCGTCAATTTCAAGAATTGGGTCATGAAGTAGTTTTCTTAATTGGAAATTACACCTCGCTGATCGGTGATCCATCCGATAAGGATGAACTTCGTCCCCAATTAACTCCGCAAGAGATTGAACAGAACGCGCGCACTTACGCAGAGCAGGCATATAAAATATTGGACCGCGATAAAACCCTGATTCGTTACAATGCAGAATGGCTTTCAACGCTGTCTTTTGAAGACCTGATTAAACTGGCTTCGAATTTCACAATCCAGCAGTTTCTAACTCGCGAGAACTTTCGGCTGCGTTGGGACCAGGGTGATCCAATCTTCTTGCACGAGACTTTTTACGCCTTAATGCAGGGATACGACGCCTATACACTGGGAACCGACGTCCAGGTCGGAGGCACAGATCAGCTTTTTAATATCGTAACCGCTGCCCGCAAGCTGATGACGTTTTTAGGCGCAAAGCCTAACATAGCTATCATCTTGGGCATCCTGCCGGGAACGGATGGGGAGGTTAAGATGAGTAAATCGTTGGGCAACCACATTCCCATCCTGTCTACTCCCGAAGATATGTATGGGAAAGTGATGAGCGTTCCTGACAAGGCGATGGGAGATTACTTCAGGCTCGTAACACGCTGGACGCCGCCTGAAATTTCTGAGCTGGAGGATGGTTTGTCGAATGGTAGTTTACACCCCCGAGATGTAAAGATGAAGCTGGCGCGTGAAATCGTTGAGGTTTTTTACACGGAAGCAGACGCCCAGGATGCACAAAGAGCGTTTGTACGTGTGTTCCAGCGTGGTGATGTTCCGGAGGATATGTCCGAATTTGTTTTGCAATCAGGTCAGACCGTACTCGAAGTGTTGGTGGCAGGGGGATTAGTGTCGAGCAAGGGTGAAGGACGGCGGTTGGTCGCTCAAAATGGTGTCCGCTTAGAAGGTGTAACTTTAAAGGACCCCAATCAGACATTTCCGCATCCCGGCGTGCTGCAAGTGGGCAAGCGCCGCTTTCTGCGTGTTGTTTGATTTGTGAGTGTTTGTTATGGAGAAATGGCGCCAAGCGCAGCCTGCAAGACCGATTGACCGATCGCGATTGCCAATTTGGGGTTTTCTTCCTCAAGCAAGAGCGCCAAAGTAAGAGGTGTGCCTTTTACTTCCGGGAGCGTACCAGCCAGGTACCAGATACCGGTTGCTTTTTGGTTATCAGTGTTGGGCGGGGATATTGCTATGCTTTGCCAAAATGGTGAACCCCCTACAGCCATACTCCTGGCGGTTAGATCGGCGGCTTCAGGTATTATTACTTTTACGGGTTCATCTATGGCGGGGAGGATTACCCAGCCTTCTTGGGGGGTATTGACGGCAGTCGCCAACACAGGTGCAGGACGAACGCCCCCTGCGCTGAGTGTAGCGCCCGCCAGTGCCATCTGCAATGGACTTACTTGCAATCCTGCTCCTAATGCGGTCTGAGCTGGATCCAAATCAAGCTCATCGGGTGTCGAACTGGAAGCAGGAAGACGCAGCAGCGGTGATGTATACAAACCAAGATCCTGGAAGAGCTGTGACAGGGGTGCAGAACCAAGCTCACTCCCCAGGTTCGCTGCCGGATGGGGACAACCATTCCCCACGACCGCGCTCCAGGTCTGTTCTGATGGTGATAAGGCGCAATCCAGAGTAAAGCCGTTCAAGGAGTAGGATAGATCCTGGGGAATATCAGGCAGTTCACCTTTTCCAGATGCTTCCGCCAGTATCATAGGACCCAAAGCAGCGCCGGGCGAATATAATCCACCCACGGCGCGATTGAACAGGGGAGAGTTTTCATCTTGAATTAAATCCTCCCAATTTTCTTCCAACCGGTTAGCGTCGAACGTTGGGTGGGAAGCCATCGCTAAGATTTCTCCGCTTTGAGCGTTTAAGAGCACCAATGCGCCGTTATGGTCCCCCAGTTTTTCGTCGACTATACGCTGAAGTTCCAAATCCAGACTCAAGCGCACATCCAGACCTGGGGGAGGCTGTCCATAGAGTATATGATTCCACCACACCAATGATCCTGGATTTCCACCTAACCCACGAAGATAACTATCCAGGCTGGCTTCAAGACCAGATTGACCGTAGGTTGGATTGGTATAACCTACGATGTTGCTCAGATTTGGGTAAAATGTTTGGCGCATTAAATCACCGGCTGAGCCAGTTGAAGCGTTAATTGGATCATTGCTGCGGTCTAAAACAGCGCCACGCAGCACGGACCGGTCGTTGATCGCCCGGCGAGGATTATCAGTGCGGGTCAGCAAATCGGAACTACGGTAAAGTGTCCACCATCCAGTCGCCAACATTAGGATCCCCAAACCACATAATAGAAACGCTCCTAACTGCAGGTAGGGTTTTAAATTTGGAACCCTCCAGCGCTGTGCTTCAGATGGAACGCTGATCAGAAGTAGAAACAATAAACTTAAATATGTGGTTACTAACGACGATCCTCCGTAAGAAACGAACGGCAGCGCAATCCCGGTCAATGGCAGCACTCGCAGGTTTCCCCCGACGATCAGGATGCTCTGAGCCACCAGGAGGGTAGTGAGACCGGCAGCCAGATAACTGCGAAAGGCGCCGGAGGCATTTATGGCGATGCTTATTCCGCGATTTACTAGCAGCGCAAGCAAGAGCAGCAGCCCAAGCGCGCCTATTAGACCGCTTTCTTCAGTGACGGCGGAGAAGACAAAATCGGAATGCGAGATCGGGACCAGACCCGGATTGCCCAGACCCGGCCCGCGTCCTGTCATTCCTCCGTTGGCAATTGCGATCAGCGATTGCACGATTTGATAAGTGCTGCCGCTGGGGTCCATCCAGGGATTGATCCATGATTCAATTCGAATATGTACAACGTCAAACAGAATATAACCTGCCCCAAAGGCGATGATAAAAGCAATTAAACCCATTATTAATAACTGAAACCGTCCTATGGAAACGTACAGGATTGAGGTGTATAAAAAGAGCAGGATAAAAGCAGTGCCTAGATCCTGCTGAATTAGAAGTAAGGCAATTGCGAGACCGGTAATGACCAGGGTTGGAGCAAGTAAGGGAAGAAGAGGGGATGATGGGGTTGAAAGGTTTTGGTCGGCAAGATATGCAGCCAGGTATACGATGAGCAGGAGTTTGAGAATTTCCGATGGTTGTATATAGATTCCGCAGCAGCCCAACCACATGCGAGGACCGTATCCCAATGGGTTTGTACCAAACAGCAGTGTGAGAGCCGTTAATAGGAGGATGGTTGTGAGCCATAAGTACTTGTAGCGCCGCAAGAAATCTAAAACAGGTGGAAAGCGCAGACCAGCGATAAAAATACCGACTGCTGGGATCAGCCATATACTTTGGCGCAACCCCAAAGCTGGAAAAAGACGCCACACAGTCAGCAGACCCCATCCGGTCATGAGCGCCGCGATTGGCAGCAAGTACGGATCGCGAGCCGGCAGCCTGCTAGCGCTCAAGGAGTGAGCCAGATTGAATAGGACGAACCAAAGGAGTAATCCAACCCAGTGCATCCAGGGGTAGTCAACATCCCATGAGCGCCCTCTCACCGCTGGTGATAGGGTAAGGATCGCGGCATATATAAGCATAAACAAAGACGCCAGGTTCAATAAGCGACCTTGAATTCTATTATTGGGAGTAGTTTGAGTCCGGAGAATCAAGGGTTTCCTAGAGTCAGGCATTACTTTTGCCTGATCTAAATTACCTGAGAGTTTATAATTTGGTTGTCTTAATTTGCGCTCTTAACCTCGAACCAGTCCGTTCAATCTAGATACTTATCGACAATAAGGCTTAGACGGTCCTGCGTCTCATTGGGGATCATTGCTGGGTTTGTTATCAGGGCATTTGCTAGAGTATTCGAACATTCACATGACAGTTCCGAGGGTAACCGCTTAACCAGGTTAACCACAGCCTCTTGAGCCACCTGGGTATTGCGATCCAGGACTTCGATCACTTTTTCGACCGTCACGGGCGCCTCGCTGACGTGCCATACATCATAGTCGGTTACGTGAGCCATTACTGCGTAGCAAATCTCAGCTTCACGCGCTAAAAAAGCTTCTGGACAAGTCGTCATTCCTATCAATGACATTCCCCAGGTTCGAAAAACATTTGACTCGGCTTTAGTTGAAAATCTTGGACCTTCAATCGTGATGAACGTGCCGCCCATATGGACGACAGCATCTGTTTCTTCCACTGAATCGTAAAGCAACTGGGAAAGGTCGCAGCAGAAGGGATCAGCAATACTGATGTGGGAGACGAGACCATCACCAAAGAAGCTTCTCTCCCGGTTTTTGGTGAAATCGAAAAGTTGGTCTGGGATTACGATATTTCCGGGTGCATAATCTTCCCTTAGGGAACCACAAGCGCTGATGCTGATGATCCGCTTGACCCCCAAAGATTTTAAGGCGTAAATATTAGCCCGGTAATTGATCTCCGTGGGTGAAATAAAGTGTCCAAAATCGTGGCGGGCTAAGAATGCCACTCTTTTACCCTCTAAAGTGCCGACCACAACCGGTGCGCTTGGTTTGCCGAAAGGAGTGGTTATATCGAATTCCTGTGTTTCCTCCAGACCAGCCATTTCGTAAAACCCGGAACCCCCGATTATTGCCAGAGTTGGATTTGTGCTCATATAACTTTCTCCTGTTCCTGCTGCCTGCGATCTGATTTGTGATGATTTGTGTTCTAATACGTAATTAGAGAATTGAATTCCCGGGATTCTACCCCTTAATTTGATTGTAATTCGTTAATACTTGTTTATATATCGTACAGCGATAAATTATCAACGGTCGTCAGCATCTCCCCCCGGAATATCACCGATCTGTATTTGGAAGACGATACGACCGCAGCGCAGGTTATCTCCTGAGGTGATTACTTGTGGCGTTGTGACTGGTTCCTGGTTTAAAAAAGTCCCATTTGTTGAGCCCAGGTCTTCCACCCACCATTGGGTTTGCTGGTAAGTGAGACGGGCATGCTGGGCGGATATTGAATTATCATCAAGCTGGCAGTTGCTATTTGGATCGCGCCCAATCGTTACCTCTGATAAAGTGTATTCATACGATTCTGAAGTTCCGTCTTCTCGAGTTGTTATTTTAATTGTGGGAACGACGGTTTGTATTACACCTTTACTTTGACGTTTGAGGTCGCGCCATAAGATCAGTAAAGCTGAAATAACAAAGGCATATAATGTGATCGCCAGGGCGATTCGCAAAGCTAGAAGTATTGTCGCACTCATTGAACAATAATGTGTTGTCGATTTTGTGTATGTGGGGTTCGATGGAGTTATTTCTGATTGGCTGTATAGTTTATATTTATGTCTTGAGTTGTATTTTGACCGGCGGATTCCTGTCCAAAGACAACCGGAACCCCAGCAATAGAAATCACATCACCCGGGTTAAGTGTGATTTGATGGATGCGTGCACCGTTAACAAAGGTCCCACCGGATGAATCAAGGTCAAAAATCACGTAACTTCCTTTGATAACCCGCAACTGTGCATGGACACGTGAAACTTTCTGCTCGTTAATCACCAGCTGATTATCTGTTCTGCGTCCAATATTAACAACGGGTTGCGTGAGTGGAAAAATATCGACTCCATCCACGATCAGGAATGCGTCTTGAGCGATTCCTTCGAAGTCCTCGTCTGAGATAATTTCCATGGCGGCAGTCTGGGGAAGCTCTATCTCCTTGGATTGGACGTTTACCCGAATTTCGCCCGCTGTGAACCGTGGATTGGGTTGAATCCTGATAATCGGAGTGCTCATGAAGCGAATGCCCTCTTCGGCTGCGGTTTCACCCAGCATTGTCGTCAGCTTATCAAGGAAATCGGGGTTGGTTTGCCATCTGTCAGCTTGCTCGGGATCAACCTGTACTACGAATTGGTTGGGTGCAAATAATCCATCTTTTGCTCCGGGTTGGATGCCATCCTTCATGGCTTCGATCAGACTGTGAGCAAGCTTTTTGGGCGGCTTTGTTGTTGGGAATAGCCGCTCTGCGCTGCCTTCAAATATGTTTTGCAGCCGAGATTCCAGCCGCGTCATTTTATCTTCTAGATTACTCATATGAATATATTTCTCAAAAAAAGTGTCATGATTATAATATTTATTAGTGGTTCGAACAATTAATATAAAATCCGTTATACTCATAATAACATGAAAAGAGAAATCGCAGGTTTTCGTGAAATCGAACATACCGCCGATTGGGAGCTTGAAGTCTGGGCTCCTGATATTCTGGAATTGTTGAAACAGGCTGCTCTTGGGATGTTCTTCCTTTCTGGGGCACAATTATCGGATGGACCCCGCCTTACGAGAGAGTTCGAGGTCACGGCTATCGATCCGGAAGGTCTCCTGGTTTCATTCTTATCAGAACTGCTTTATTATGGAGAAGGAGAAGGTTTGGGTTTCGATCATTTTGAACTCTCATTGGACGGTGAAAAATTGTGTGCTCAAGCGAAGGGTGCACCTTTTGTTTCGTTGGATAAGGAGATAAAGGCTGTCACTTATCACAATTTGGAAGTTCGGGACGAGCCGGGTGGGTTGCTGGTGAGGATTGTGTTTGATGTCTAATCAAAGTATCAAAGGTTATATGAACGGACAAGGGAAGAGGTGGTGAGATGGTTGCTTTGCAGGATTTGAAACGCATCAGTGATTATGAATGGGAGATCCCCAAAAGCTATAGGGAGGATATGCGTGTACCGGTGCACATCTTCGCGACAAAGCGCTTGCTCGAAAAGGTGATGACAGACCGCTCCCTCGAGCAGGCAGTAAACTCAGCAACACTGCCGGGTTTGGTCGGGAATGTGCTCGTAATGCCCGATATGCACCAGGGATATGGTTTTCCCATCGGCGGCGTTGCGGCGACACGCTATCCGGAAGGTGTGATATCTCCCGGCGGTATCGGATACGACATCAATTGTGGTGTACGTTTGCTGGCTTCAGAAATTTCCTTCGAAGAGGGGGAGGCTTATTTGGATGACCTTGTCAGCGCGCTGGATTACTTCTGCCCCAGCGGGGTGGGCAAGAAGGGTTCGATTCGAATGAGTGAGAAAGAACTGGACCGCGTATGCCGGGACGGTTCGCGCTGGACACTCAAGCAGGGTTACGCGTCTGAAATGGATCTACGGCGGACAGAGGAAGGCGGTTGTGTGGAGGGGGCAGATCCTTCGAAGGTCAGTAAGAGGGCAAAAGAACGCGGCCGCCCGCAGTTGGGTACGCTTGGGGCGGGTAATCACTTTATCGAAGTAGATGTAGTGGATCAAATCTTTGACCAGCGAGCAGCGGGGGCAATGGGTCTCAAGCCTGGCAATCTGGTAGTACAGATTCACTGCGGGTCACGAGGCTTTGGGCACCAAATCTGCACGGATTATGTCAAAGAGTTACAAGGCGCCGTTCGTCGTTATGGTATCCAACTGCCAGATAGAGAACTGGTCTGTGCGCCGCTTAATTCTACCGAAGGTAAGAGTTATCTGGCGGCGATGCGTTGTGCGGCGAACTATGCCTTTGCAAACCGCCAGGTATTAGCCCACCATGCCCGCCAGGCGTTTGAACAGGTCTTTGCTGGCAAATTGCCCAATTGGCATCTATTCCAGGTCTATGATATCACCCATAACATGGGTAAAATTGAAACGCATGTTATCGATGGTAAACCGGTGAAAGTGTGTGTGCATCGCAAAGGAGCGACGCGCGCTTTTGGTCCTGGTTCGCCCGAACTACCTGCTGAATACCAAGCTATCGGACAACCTGTCCTGGTGCCCGGCAGTATGGGTACTGCCTCTTGGGTGCTGGTTGGCACCGAGACCAGTATGCAGCGCTCCTTTGGCTCCACCTGTCATGGGGCTGGACGAGTTATGAGCCGCCGTAAAGCCAAGAAGCAGGTGCGGGGAGATAAACTGCGCCAACAACTCGAGTCTCAGGGCATCAGGATACGAGCCGGGTCGATGGCTGGTTTAGCTGAGGAGGCTCCCCAGGCTTATAAGGATGTGGACGAAGTGGTAGAGACAGTCGTTGGAGCCGGAATTGCCAGTAAAGTAGCTCGCTTGCGACCGGTTGCGGTTGTGAAGGGATAAGTGATCGGAAAAATGGATCGGGGCTGAGGAACTTTTCCACATAATGCAGCGTTATAGGTGCAGGAACTCACTTGATAATTGGAGGCTAGGATGTCACCCAGTAAACGATCTCGAATAAAACTAGTTGTGACCTTTTGCTTTGCGTTGATCGCGATGACGCTGTTTGCGTGTGAAGGTGGGACAGGAGATTCGGTTTATCCTGGACCGGTCTCATCCCAAGGGTCGGTCTCATCCCCCGACATACACAGGGATGAAGTAACGTATCCCGATGATAAGACCGATGAAATCCCCCTCCCCCACGGGGATACTGACGCGGGGGAATCTCCCCCATCACCCTGGCAGCCAGCATCAGGGGATGACAAATTGATACGCGGGGAAGCATTTGTTAATGAAAGCTCGATTCTGGTTTTAGAAAGTTTCCCGCCCCAGTTTATGCTTAGTATTGAAGGAGCGCTGCCGACGCCATGCCATGAACTGCGGGTCGAGATTTTAGATCCCGACGAGCAGGATCGTATCTATGTTGAGGTGTATTCCTTGTCAGAACCTGGTGAAATATGTGTCCAGGTTTTAGAAGCGTTTGATGAAAGTGTTCCACTGAAGGGATTTCCGAGCGGGGAGTATTCGGTCTGGGTGAATGGCGAAGAAGTTGGAGAAATAAATCCTTAGTCTACATGAATCCAAGAATTATTTAAAATGTGGGGGCTGTCCCACAAGAACATAAAATTTCTTGCCGGCCCCCATATGTAGGGGCAGGTTTCTATATCAGTCCCCCCACATGTAGGGGCAGGTTACTAAACCTGCCCCCTTGCCAGTTTATTTGAATTTCAATGTTGAAGGATTTGGGAAAGGAACAGTTTCGTGCGATCCTCCTGGGGGTCGTTGAAGATCTGCTTGGGCGTCCCGCTTTCTACGATCAAACCTTCGTCGAAGAAGAACATGCGGTCTGCCACGCCGCGCGCGAATCCCATCTCGTGTGTAACCACAAGCATTGTCATCCCGCTTTCTGCCAGTTCCACCATTACGTCGAGCACTTCCTTGATCATCTCCGGGTCAAGCGCCGAGGTGGGTTCGTCGAACAACATAACCTTAGGCTGCATCGCAAGCGCTCTTGCCATGGCAACACGCTGCTGCTGTCCTCCTGAGAGTTGGGCCGGGTATTTATACGCTTGTTCCGGGATCCCCACCCGCTCCAGGAGCTGCATAGCAATTTCCTCGGATTTGTCCTTAGACCATTTGCGTACCCGCATGGGGGCAAGGATGATATTCTGCATCACGGAAAGGTGCGGGAAGAGGTTGAACTGCTGGAAGACCATTCCGGTTTCCATGCGTATCTTTTCGATGTCGCGCACATCGTGTCCCAATTCAATCCCATCGACGATGATATCTCCTTGCTGATGTTCCTCGAGGCGGTTGATCGTGCGAATGAAGGTCGATTTTCCAGAACCGGAAGGTCCAAATATCACGACGACCTCCGTCAGTTTGACCTCCATGCTGATGCCTTTAAGAGCTTCAAAGTTACCGTACCATTTGTGAACATCCCGGCATACAACAATCGGTTGTAGTTCTCTTTGATCGTCCATAATTACTCCTTATTAACGCTCACCCACACCCAGGGCGGTCTCTAGCTGCCGGCTGGTATGCGACATGGCGTAGCTGAATATCCAGAATATAAGTGCGATAAACATATAAACCTCGAACTGTAGCTGCACGAACTCGGCGTTCGAATTAATTATTGCTCTCCCCATGCCCAACAACTCATTAATACCAAGGATGATTACCAGAGTTGTGTCTTTGAACAAGCTGATGAACTGCCCGACGATAGCCGGGATGACAGCTTTTAGCGCCTGAGGCAAGACGATGAACATGTTGATTTGTAATGAACTCATACCAACGGCTTTGCCAGCCTCTGTTTGTCCAGGTGGAACTGCCGCTAATCCGCCGCGCACATTTTCTGCCGTGTAAGCCGCGCTGAATATTGTAACTGCGACCAGGGCGCGCAGCAGGCGGTCAAAGCGGGAACCCGTAGGTAAGAAGACCTGCAGGATGAGAGAAAACATGAACAAGATGGTCACGAGAGGTACGCCCCGGATCGACTCGATAAACGCGATGCAGAATCCTTTAACCACCGGCAGAGAAGACCGCCGTCCAAATGCCAGCGCTACGCCAATGGGAAATGATAACAAGATCCCGCCGACAGCAAGGATTAGCGTTACCAACAAACCACCCCACAGCGTGGAAGGGACTTTTGGCATGATTTCGCTGCCGGCAAAACCCGGCAGCAGGACAAAGATGATGATCACGGACGCCAAAAACCAGGCGATTGCCAGATTGCGCCCGCTGATCGACACTTTTCTGCCCAAAATAAATCCAAGGTAAATCAGTACTACATTGAAGAGCATAACTCCCCGCAGGGAAAAGGTCAGTTCAGCTACCTGGAATGGGATGAGTGCAAAAACAGCCATTAAAGTACCCATTGTGATCGCAAAAGAACTGATCAATCCACCCCACACACCCCAACTGACGCCTATTAGAAAAGATATTAATACCAGAACCAGACCAATACGCCACAGCATGTCGCGTGGATACTGTCCGATTAAATACAACAAAGGGGATTGTATGACGGGTCGCCAATCGGCATCCACGAAAATCCAACGCAGCACGACTCCGGTTAGAATAACAATAAAGATTATGGATATGATCGTCAGCAGGCTGTTATACCAGTTGTTGAACAGATTTTCGCGCATCCACGTCCGCAAGCCGGGAGGCGCTGGTGGGCGAGAAGTTATTTTGGATACAGACATGTTTACCTCTCGACGAATTGAATTCGACGATTATAAATATTTAAAATCGTTGATGTAAACAGGCTTAGCGCCAGATAAACCGCCATCACCATAGCAAATACCGGGATTGCGCGGCCAGCCTGGTTTATTGCAATCTTGCCGACGCTGAATACCTCCTGGTAGCCGATGAAGAATGCCAGGCTGGAGTTCTTGGTCAGGTTCAGATACTGGCTGATGAGTGGAGGAATTATAACCCGCAGCGCCTGGGGAAAGATTATAAGTCTGAGTGTCTGGAAGTGGTTCAGACCGACGGCTTTAGCAGCCTCCAGCTGGCCGCGGCTGACGGATTGTACCCCTGCCCGTACAACCTCGGCGATAAATGCTGCTGTGTACATAGATAATCCTATCAGCAGTGCCGCGAATTCCGGTGTCAGGCGCAGCCCACCACTGAAGTTGTAGCCAGACAATACGGGCACATCCAATTCGAGCGGCGATCTGCCAAGCAGGACCCATCCAAGTGCTGGACCGATAAGCAGTATCGCAAGGCTTATGAGCCCGTAATGAGTGGACTTTCCGGTCTCCAACTCGCGTTTCTGGAGCTGGATATATGCCAGCGCAGCCAGGACAACCGACAGGAAAATGGCAGCCAGCCAGATAAATCCCACCGCAGTCAGCCTGGGCCAGGTCAGGTAAATGCCGCGCGAGTTGAAATATACTGGTCCCCACAAAACAATGCTCTCTGCGACGGGTGGAAGACTGTTGAATATTGGAAAATACCAGATGAAAAGTAATACAAGCAAAGGTATGTTGCGGTGAAATTCAATGTAAACCAGCGCAATACGGCTGATCAGCCAATTGG
>JAUWPO010000044.1 GCA_030611505.1 Chloroflexota bacterium | reverse complement strand
TGCCAGGTGAGTACGACTTTGTTCCGCACAGTCTTCTTCGGAGGATATCCAATTGTCGAGCGGCACCCGCACGCCTACCGGGTTGGTTACTACGAACAGACAAGGAGCGGTTACGACCCATACTATGCCGGATTAGATGCGACAGTTTTTGTTCCGATGGTAGATTTTAAGTTCGTTAACGATACGCCGTACTGGTTATTAATGGAGACATATTTCAATCCCACCTCGCGTTCGCTGACCTGGAAATTCTATTCCACTTCTGATGGCCGCGAAGTTGAGTGGGACTCGACAGGACCGGAGAATGTAGTTGAGCCCCCTGAACCGCGCTATGAGGAGAATCCTGAACTAGCTGAGGGTGTGATCAAGCAGGTGGATTGGGCTGCTGATGGAGCGGATGTCACCGTAACTCGCAATGTGTGGCGGGATGGTGAGATTCTGTACCAGGACATCATCAGCACATATTACCGACCCTGGCGGGATATTTTCCAGTATGGACCAGGTACGGAACTCCCGAAGTTAGAGTTCAAAAAGAAAAAAAAGAGCACACAGGGATAGGATAAGATGCCATCTTGTCATACAAATACGGACTTTCCGGTATAATGGGGGCGAACTCTTCAACAGACCATCGAGAGTTAATCGTCAAAAACCAATATTTGTTATTTCAGGAGTAAAAATGGTCAGCCAAGACTTAATTGAAATTCTACGTTGTCCGAATTGTGTCCAAGAGAAGGAAGGTCTGTTAGATTTCTACAAGGAGACATGGTTTATCTGCCAAGATTGTGGGCGCAAGTATCCCGTCAAGGATGATATTCCTGTGATGTTGATTGATGAGGGGGATAAATGGATCGACATCGACGTCGAAGATTTACCGGTACCACCGACGGATAAGTAAATTAGTCGTTTAGTATAGTAGTCGTATAGTCAAGTGGTCGAATAGTTGGGTGCCCGGGTGACTGGATAGTCGGCGCGTTTTGTTGACACCAGGTATTCTGATAGATGAATATAAACCCTGATTTGGAGTTTTGAGACTAAATAATCACAAGACTAGAAGACTAAGAGACTATAATCCCATGGGATTATTAGGCGACTTCTTGGCAGAACTTACAAGCGGGGATGATGAGCGGGCAGAAGCGGCTGTAGAGAAAATTGCAGCCCTGGGGGAGAATTGTGCGGATGATCCTATCGATGTTTTGCAGGGACTACTGTCTTCCCCAGATTCAGAAATTCGCTGGTGGGGGGTACGTGCGCTTGCGTCCATTAGTGATCCCCGGGTTGCGTCAATATTAATAGAAGCGCTGGCAGATAAAGGTGCTGCTGTGCGCCAGTGTGCGGCTCTCGGCTTGCGCCTGCATCCAACCCCGCAGGCGATTGCTGGATTGCTCGATTGTCTGTCGGATGAGGACCATCTGGTTGTTGAACTGTCTGGAGACGCCCTGGCGGAAATCGGTGAGCAGGCGGTTCCGGCTCTGGTCACGGTGGTGGAGAATGGAAATCCGAAAGCCCGTCTTGAGGCTGTGCGTTCATTAGCGAGAATCGGGGATAGGCGCGCTATTCCAGTGCTGTTTGGCGTTCTGGATGAGGGTTCGGCTTTGATGGAGTATTGGGCTGCTGAAGGTTTGGAACGTATGGATGTTAGTATGGTATTTTACAAACCCGAATAATCAGTCGTTCCGTTTATCATCCTTTCCAAACCCATATCCCCCACAAAGTAGTCATCAATATACCAACCCCAAAGCGGGCTACAAAGGATACCCCCCAGCCGGCAGCCAAGCCCCGAAATGCCAACCATGCTTTGCGCAGGTCTTTGAAGCGCAGAAGCTCTAATAGAAAAACGGCAGCCGGCGCGGCGATAATGCCGCCGAAAGGTGGGAAGACGATCGTTCCGATAATGCCTGCAAGAAAAGCCACCCCAATCGTGATCCAGGAAGCACCGCCCTGACGTGCTCCAGCACCCATCAAAATGTTGTCGATCACTATGCCAATCACCATGAGCAGAGTAATCAATACGAATAGGACGATGCCCAGGGTGCTGAAACCGGTGACTGCGCCGTACCCCAGCGCGGCCAGCCACATGACGAAAATGCCAGGGAAAATTGGGACGACCAGACCGAACAGTCCGATCAGCATGATGAAGAGGGTTATTGCAGTGATTGAGGTGTCAAGCCAGCCTTCCAATTTGTGGACTCCTTGGGTTTTTGTATATTAGTAATATAGAAAATGTTTGTGATTCAAATCTTATCTCATTTGACAGGATAATCCCTGGTAACAATTGGAGCAATTCAGAACCTTTTATTCTGTCTTGATGACCTCGATTCCACCCATCCAAGGGCGCAGAACATCGGGCACAACTACCGAGCCATCGACCTGCTGGTAATTTTCCAGGACGGCGATCAAGGTGCGCGGCAAACCCAATCCAGAGCCGTTTAGGGTGTGAACGAAACAGTTACGACCTCCCCCTTCCGGACGGTAGCGGATGTTGGATCGGCGGGCTTGGAAGTCGGTCACGTTCGAGACCGAAGAAACCTCCAACCATTCTCCACAGCCCGGAGACCATACTTCAATGTCATAAGTGATGCTCGAGTTAAATCCCAGGTCGCCGGTGCAGAGCTGCAGCACACGGTAAGTAAAGCCCAGTTCGCGGCAGGTTTGTTCGGCGTCTGCGACCATCATCTCAAACTGGTCGTTCGAATCCTCTGGTTTACAAAAGGTGTACATTTCAACTTTGTCGAACTGGTGACCGCGCTTGATCCCGCGTACATCGCGACCGGCGCTCATTTTTTCACGCCTGAAGCAGGGGGTGTAGGCAGTGTATCGGCTAGGTAAATCATCTTCTGTGAGTATCTCGTCCATGTGCAGACCGGTCAGGGGCACTTCTGCTGTGGGCACCATCCACAGGTCTTCCTCGTGATCCCTGTACAGGTTGTCCTCGAATTTGGGAAGCTGTCCGGCGCCAAATAAGGTCTTGCTCTGGACCATGAACGGGGTGTACTTCTCGGTGTAGCCCTGTCGGGCGTGCAGGTCCAACATCCAGGCAATGAGAGCTCTCTGCAGGCGCGCCCCGGCACCACTGAGGACATAAAAACGGGAACCCGTTATCTTCACCCCCTGTTCAAAATTTATGATTCCCAACTCAGGACCCAATTCCCAGTGTGGTTTAGGCTCGAAGTCGAATTCGGGAATGTCACCAACCGTACGAATTTCGACGTTCTCGTCTTCACCCACACCGTATGGTGTGCAGGGGTCGGGGATATTGGGCAAGGTCGCCTTTACGTCATCTAGCTGGCTTTCGATGTCTCGTAACTGGCTGTCAAGCTCACTTATGCGTTCCCCGACCAGGCGCATGGCTTCGATTTTTGTCTGCCGTTCGGCGGGTTCTTTCATCCTGCCGATCTCTCTGGTGACCACATTGCGCTCTGCTTTCAGGGTTTCAACTTGACCGATCAAGGAACGGCGTTCCTCGTCCAGTTTTAGGACAGAATCTACGGCGGAAGTACCCTCTTGGCGATCGCGTAATGCTTGACGGACGAGGTCGGGCTTTTCACGGATCAGATTGATGTCTAACATGGCTGCTCCTCCATTTATTCTGATAAATTGCCTTGCTATGAAAGAGACCGGTGTGCTGGTCGAGTCCTTTGCAAGGAATTGAAAGTAGATAAAAAACACCCCCTCTCCTGCAGGACGAGGGGGCGCTCGTGGTGCCACCTGCTTTTGCTGTTTGCTTGGGTAAGACAAAATGCCATTTTGTTCTACAAACGGCCTCAGAAACGCGCTAACGGGCGAACCCGGTCTCCCTTACGATGTGCGGCCTAGAAAGATAGGCGGCCCAGAAAAATGGGCTGGTATGCTGCTTATAGCAGGCTCATCCCTGCGGGAGCGACTGACTCTGATAGGGTCAGGTGGAGGGGAATTCACCACCCAAATCTTGCTGTCTCGCACCGAACGGCAGCTCTCTGAAAAGATTTTTGAGGTTACTGGTCTCCACGCCAGTCTTTGTTATGATTAATTGCCTGGGATTATACCTAAGGTCTGATAACAGTCAAGCCCTGATCTGTGTGATTCAGATATGACGGTGGCTGTTTTTTCGCAGGTTAACAATATTCAAACGTCAGATAGAAATCAGATTATGATCCTTTCACATTCTGTTAGCTCAATCCCTCGAATAGAATTTCCATAAAACGGTCTCGATCGATCCTGACCCCAACATTTACATTCGGTGGATTTTTGTGATAGCCAGAGATGTCTGCAACTGTGCGACCGCGTGAATGTTGACCGAACAGCTCTATTGCCACGTGCATAGGCTGTGTCTCTAAGATTAGCGGATCAACTAGAGCAGCAACTGCGCAGGCATCGTAAATCTGACCACCGTCCCATCCCAGGTTGTTCATAAACCACAAAACTTCGTCCTTGATGATCCTGGAGGCAATCTCAGCCCAAATTGTGCCGCGCTTACCTAACTCCTCGGCATCATCAAGTGACAGCAGCGCTTGAGCGGTGACTTCTAAACCAAACATGGTAATTGGGATCCCGGCAGTAAAAACGATGTGTGCGGCTTCTGGGTCTGCCAGCACGTTGAACTCGGCTGAAGGAGTGGTGTTACCCTCAATATATGCCCCCGCCATAGTCGTGATACTGGGGATGCGTTCGGCGATCTTAGGTTCCAGGCGCAGCGCCAAAGCAAGGTTGGTCTGCGGTCCTAGGGGGACGTAACATGTACTCGGACCTTGAGGACTGAGATAATAATCTATAAGGAATTCTGCTGCTCGCTGGGGTTGCGGAGTGAATGTTGAAGAGGGCAAGGGGAGCATCGAACGCTGAACTGGTTTCGTCGGGATTGGATCGGCTACAATTGGTCGGTCGGCACCGGAAAAAACAGGTATGTGTGATAATTCCCCAGCTTCAATTACCCGCAAGGTGTTATCCAGAGTTGTTAATAGCGGTCCATTGCCATGTGTTACGGTAACTGCTTCAAGCTGCAGCTCGGGATGATGTCCGGCAAGCAGAATCGCTACAGCATCATCGCCACCGGTATCGACATCCAGGATGATTTTTTTTGGCATTATGTTTTTCCACAAAGGGCGTATTTTATTGTCGCTGATATTGGCTGAGCATCCATGTGATTGGATGCTTGAAGAGAAGGCGGATGTAAAGCCGCTATGAACAACGGCTGTTTTAGCACATATTTTTAAAGGTTGATCATCGGGGGGGGGAGTCCTCCAGCATCTCGCTGGTTCTGATCCTGCTGATCCCTCCTCCCTCTTCGATGCTGCGACCGCCCCGGAAATCGCGGAAGAATGGTTCTGCGATCACATCGGCGCGATATGCGGCAAACAGTTCTCCTGGAATGGCGGTGATAAGAGGAGAGAAAGCTTCCCGCACCCCTGCTGCGATCCCAAGAATAGAATCACCAATTTCAGAGAGGACTTCATTCTCAGGATGTGTGATGATTACAACCCTGCGACCGATGGTTTTGGCTGCAACTGCGACTTCAACAGCCCGTGAGAGGTCTCGCGTGCCTGCATTTATGATAAAAGTGGGGGTGGGTACTGCACTTGCAAAATACTGCAGGTGTGCCCATTCCTCCAGGTCCTGCCCTAGCGCTGGATCGCCGGACGCTTCGAGGATTTTGGCAGCCGAAAAGAGCGCCGTACCGAAATTTGGGCCACTTCCAACAAACACAAATTCGTTCGCATCCGACCAGGACTTGGCGAGTTCCTGGGCAGGTTTATCGGAGCTTTCGGTCGTTGTTTTAATAGCATCAGCCAGCATCCGCAACTCACCTCGCAGGGCGGTTGCATCGTCTGCTGACAACAAGCCTTTCACCTCACCGATACGTATGGTCATTAAATACAAGGCTAGTTGATTGGCTGCATAAGATCGCACGCCCGGTGTGTGGACCCCTTGTGGGTCGGGAAATGGGGTGATTGTGGAAAACAAAGTGGTCTTTGCAGTCTTGTCAACGCGGCTGCCGGGTGTGGCAGTCAGGGCAACCGTCTCGGCGCCAGCCTGATTTGCTAAGTTGATGGCTTCAACCGTACGCGCCACTTCCCCAGACACGGATATACCAACCACAACGTTTGTACCTGGACCGGTTTGCGGCAGGTAAGCGACCCCATAACGAGAAAACTGATGTGCGGTAAGCGGTTCAACGGGCACTCCAGCGATTGACTCAAAAGCAAGCTCCGCATTCAGGGCTGCATGATATGAGTCACCACAACCTGTCAGAAATAATCGTTTCATGGAAAGGCAGAGATCATGGCTTAATGTATTTCGGATAGTGTCGTCAAGTTCCTGAAAGTTCTCTGTAATGAGATTAGGAAGGCTATAAACCTGAGCAACCATACTGTTCATGGTGATTTAATCTCCTTTTAGTCAAGGGCTATGCGGCTATACGGCTTTGCTTGCACTTTACAATAAGACATGAAATTTACCACGGTGCACATAGAGGTTACATAGTTTTTTTGCCAATTTCAGTGTATCCTGTGCTCTTAGGGACAGCAGGGTGCTGGCAGGGTGGCGACTTTCCCGAACTATATCTAAATTTAGAGCAGGAATCCCGACCTGCTCCACGAGAAACGAGGCTGCCATGGTTCCATAGAACCCCGCCTACTCCGAGAATCTCCATTGCAGTGGTGCCGTCCGGGATGAAACAATCCCCGTCACCCGTGGTAAGGGAGATCGCCATTGTGACTGGATCTGGTCCCGCCGGGGATTTGGTCCTCCAGCCACTCACGATTTGCTTTTATGGCGGATTCAATACAATTAAGAATTAAGTTGCCACCGATTTGTGTAGATTGGCAGGATTTATCTCAGTCCTCGCGGCTGCGCAGGTGCGGGAACAGGATGACCTCGCGAATATTGGGGGTATCCGTCAGAAGCATGGTCAATCGATCAACGCCCATCCCAAACCCGCCATTGGGCGGCATACCGTAGCGCATAGCACGCAAGTAATCCTCGTCCATTGGGTGGCGATCTTCGTCATTGGCATCGTAATCACGTCCCATCTCCAGGAAGCGTGATTCCTGGTCAAGCGGGTCGTTTATTTCTGTGAAGGCGTTACACAACTCCATACCCCCAATGAAGCCCTCAAATCGTTCAACAATCTGGGGGTTTTCCGGCAGGCTCTTCGCCAAGGGAGAAATGTCGCGCGGGTAATTGTAGATAAAGGTCGGTTGGATCAGATTGGGTTCAAGAAAGTCGCCCAGCAGTGATTCGATCATTTGGCCGAGGGTCGCGTTGGGATTGGGCTGCATATCGAGGGCGCGCATAGCACCTGCCAGACTGTCTTTGGTTGGATGCTGGTTGATGTCAATGCCCGCCATCTCAAACAAACCCTGGCTTAATTCCATACGTTTCCACGGCGGATGGAGGTCGATCTCGTGACCCTGAAAGGTGATCGTGCGTGTTCCCAATACCTGGTCTGCCGTGTAGGCGATCATCTGCTCTGTTAGTTCCATCACGTCATGATAATCTGCGTATGCCATGTAGAATTCAAGCTGTGTAAACTCGGGGTTGTGAGTGCGGTCAACACCTTCATTACGGAAATCTCGACCGATCTCGTAGACGCGTTCAATTCCACCGACCAGCAGGCGCTTGAGATAAAGCTCGAAGGAAATCCGGAGATATAGGTCTTGTTTGAGCTGGTGGTGATGGGTGATGAATGGGCGAGCGGCTGCACCGCCGTAAATCGGCTGTAAAATGGGGGTTTCGACTTCTAAGAAGCCGTTGGAATCGAAAAATCCGCGCAAAGCGCGTGTGATGGCGGCGCGCATATTGAAGATACGGCGCACATCCGGATTGACTGCCAGGTCGGCGTAGCGCTGACGATAACGGGTCTCAGGGTCTGAAAGGATGGCGTGTCTGACGACCTCGCCGTCCACAACCTGGTCTTTTGTGGCGGGCAGCGGAGTGATCGCCTTTGCCAGCATACGGAACGATTCAACTCGTAAAGTAATCTCGCCGGTGCGGGTGCGGAACATCTCGCCGCTTGTCTGGATGAAATCTCCCAGGTCGAATTCCTGGTTGAATAAATCGATTTGATCTTTTCCCAGGTCGTTGAGACGCAAGAATAACTGCACACGCCCGGAGCCGTCTTCAATGTGGACAAATGTGATCTTGCCCATAGGTCGTATCGAACGAAGGCGCCCAGTGAGAGTTACCTTGATTGGTTCGGTTTGAGCGCTGGTTTCGGTCTCTTCAAAGGCGTGGATTGCATCCAGATTGGTGTGTGTGCGCTCCACCCGGTTAGGATAAGGCTCGATACCTTGAGCACGCAGGCGTTCCAATTTTTCAAGCCGGTTCTGTTCAAGATTTGAATATTTACTCATAATTATTACCCCTAATTTTACGACTAGCCTTTATTAATGTCCATAAGCTGAGTCTGATAGTTGCCACAAAGTAACCTAAAGAAAAACCCCGCGCATTGAATTACCGCGCGGGGCTGATTACATTGCCCCTGTTTTACTCCACCTTGAGGATACGGACCGTAAAAGAGCCATCCGGTGCTTCCACGGAAACGACGTCCCCTTCCTTGTGGTCAATTAACGCTCTCCCTAAGGGTGATTCGTTGGAAATTCTTCCTGCGCGGGGATCGGCTTCAACCGGACCTACGATGGTGTAAACTTCCGGATCGTTATTGTCTTCCTGGATGATTACTTTTGCGGCGATCTGGATAACGTCATGCTTCCCCGTATTCTCTATGATTCGGGTGTTGGCGAGCAGTGTTGAAAGCTCTTGGATGCGTCCTTCAATGAAGGCTTGCTCGTTTTTTGCAGCTTCGTACTCTGCGTCTTCGATGAATTCGCCACCATCCATCGCTTCACCCAACCGATCAGCGACTTCTTGGCGTTTTGTAGTGCGCAGATAATCCAATTCTTCTAGTAATTTTTGGTGACCTTCTGGGGTCAAGTATGAGGGGGGCATAGCCTTTTCCTGATTTTTTAGATTGATTATGTGCTTGTATTCAAGTAAAAAGAAAAACACTCCGATGGGAGCGGTTCAAGTAAATCGAGTATCAATTGAAAACGAAGGCGGCGTCCTGGAAATTCCGATCTTCCCATCACCGCCGCGGCGCAATTTTAGCATAAATCCTCATTCAATGCAAGCGTTAAGATTTAAGTTGGTTTGCGCTGAGGAGACCGCCATAACAGGACTCCAGCCATCTTTTGGCGAAACGAGCGTAAAGCGGTACGCATGGAGGTCGAATCGGACCAGAATGTGCTTATCTGTGAAGTGTTTATGCTGACTGCTTCTTCCCACGCGATCATACCACTTTCATAGATTGAATGTGGGATTGCACTCCAGCCAGCGTGTTTCATATGCTCTAATATATCCATTGATTCAAGGACGTATGGATAATCGCTGTAGTATAGCATTGGACGTTCTAAGCGTTCAGCCGCTCTTCTGACCAACTGGTGATCCACGTGGTCTCCCAAAGCGAGTGGGCAGACCACTTGCGCCTGGAGGGGTAATGTTCGAGCCAGTTCTTTTGTGAGGCTCTTTATTAGTCCGGCTTCGGTGGTGTGAAGCGGTCCGAACAATGATGCCTCTGCCGTATAAAGGAAAACGCTCTGCTCCTCCCCTGGACTTACATTTTCCATGGGGGCGCGGCGGTAGATACAATCGGGGGTGGATAAGTGGCGGTGGGTGGCGCCTAATCGAGCGCACGATACAGCGTCCTCCAAACGGCGTTGGTTTACAGCTTCAGCTCCTGTTTTCCAGCGTGCATGTAATGAGGCAGCAAATGGAGACAGCGCTGAATCGGGTGGATTACCGGCGCATACCGTCCAGATGCTCACCTGGTGTCCTGCCTGGGTTTGTTCCCAGACCAGTCCGCCGCAGGAAAGCGCTACATCGTCAAAGTGGGGAGAAAGATATATCCAATCCAAGTTAATCTGATGGAACTAAGGTTGATAATTCATCACATAGCTCGCGGAGTACGCATAAGTCTTCGGATTTATTGATTTTTATGCTCACTGTGGTAAGGGTGGGCCTGGTCACATGAAATAACCTCTGATATCTACCTTTAAGGATATAGAAACCCGCTTTCTCTTTAAAAGGACTACTGCAAAGGCGTCAGGGTTGCCCAGCAGCACCGCTGCCGTTAATTATAGTCTATCCAAGCAATATGCAAGCAGTTTCATCCTGTATTTGCAGAATTTGAGCACACTTGTCACTGATACCGCCTGGTGTTATCATCAGCGCATTGGATTTGGCTTATGAACTTCACATCAGATTGGCGGTTGCGCGTTCGATATGTTTTAATCGTCGTCATCCTGGCGACGCTGCCTTGCTACTTTGTTGGATTGGTGCTGGTGGGAACCGCAGGTACCCGGGAAGACCAGATAACTCACACTCCTTCTACGTCGCCGACACGGACAGCAACCATCTCACTCACTGTTCCACCGACGCGAACTTTGAATCCTACGGCCTCTAAGACCTTGCAAATGTCTACTCTAACCCCCACCGGAACTGCAACCGCAACATCCAGCCCGACTGTGACATTTACGTCTACAAATACAGCTACCACCACACCAACGTTGACAGAAACCCCGGTTCCGCCTACCGATACACCCACTCCATCCGAAACCCCGGTTCCGCTTACAGATACACCCACCCCATCCGAAACTCCGGTTCCGCCTACAGATACATCCATCCCGTCCGAAACCCCCACGCCCACTGCCACTGCGACGCCGACAATTGAAACTCCTGAGGAGACTGCGACCGGCACCACACCAGGAGGAGGTTCTTGAGTTCTGTGAAAAAGATACTGTTGATAGCGAACATTCTTCTATTGGGGTTATTGACACTCCTGGCAGCATGTCGCAGCAGCAATCCACCCCAAATGCAAGAAAACCCGCTGTCGTTCTCTAAAGAGATGGAACTGTCGAAGGCTACGTCCTCCCCAGGCGAAGGCGAAGATTCAGGATCCTCTTCGGGAGAAGAGAATTACACCCCTGCTCCTGAAGTCGTTACGACTGAAGATACGCAACCAACACAAATTCTTACCCCGACAGCTACAATACCCCCTCCCGCGCAGGTCGTTAACCTACCTCCCGGCGTAGAAGCCGTGGTTTTAATGGGTATGGATTACGAATCCCCGTATATCGGACGTACTGACACGATAATTTTATTATTTCTGAACCGCCAAACCGGCAGCGCCAGCCTGATTTCGATCCCGCGCGATTTATACGTTTACATACCTGGGCACGGTATGGACCGAATAAACACCGTCTTCTTGCTGGGAGGCGCGGACCTGGTTATCGATACTCTTGAATATAATCTGGGGGTACGACCGCAGCACTGGGTGCTGGCTCACTTCGACGACTTTATCCGGATAGTGGATGAGTTGGGGGGCATTGATGTGAATGTCAGCACGCCTCTGCCGAACGACTGCTACGGCGTTCCCTCCGGTGTTTTCCATATGAACGGGGCAGTTGCATTATGCTACGTGAGAGAGAGAAGGACCACAAGCGATTTCGATCGCAGCCGCCGGCAGCAAGAAGTCCTCAGGGTAATATTTCACAGTTTCATGATCCTGGAAAACCTGGATAAACTACCAGATTGGTATGCCAGCTACAACCAATCGATCCAATCGGATTTGGGTCTGCTGGACTTGCTCGGCTACCTGCCGTTCGCTCTGCATCTACAGGATGGAGACAGCATTCACCAATTCCAGATCGACTGGGATGATGTAATTCAGCAGTCTATTCCGGAGACAGGCGCTTGGGTATTACTGCCGAACAAGCATAAGATCGCGCCGATCATGCAGCGTGCAGTGGATGCGATCTCCCAACCGGTCCCAATTTCAGAAGCAATGGTGACTCGCATCGCTATGCTGACAACCACACCAACCCCAAGTGTTATGCCAGCGCCGACACAGCTACCATAACCAATATATCTATACACTCCAGACCCAACCGATCTACAAACGTTGGAGTCGACCAGCTCATTAACAGGATGTTTGGCACACTTACTTCATCTGATGGTGTCTGAAGATTATCTGATGATAGAATTGAGAAACCATACAGTGAAGTTATGACAATCTTTAAGCGAGAGATGCAAATGACGAGATTATTTCCGGCTGTGATATTTTTTCTTTTTTTTGTGAGTGGGTGCAGCGGTTTTCTACAAGATAGTGGTACAGCTGCTCCACCAGGAACATCTGTGCCGACCGACACGATCCTTCCGACCGTGGAGATCTCTGGTACGCCGGCAGGTTCACCTACCCCGCCTGGACCTGTGACTCTGCGTTTATGGGTGCCGCCTCAATTCGACCCCGCTTCGGGGACCCCAGCCGCTGATCTGCTTCAAGCTCGATTAGATGAGTTCAGTAAGCGAAGACAGGGTGTCAATGTGGAGGTGCGCATCAAAGCGGAAGAGGGTTCTGGCGGTTTGTTGGATTCGCTTACTACAACCAGTGCGGCAGCTCCCCTGGCTTTACCGGATTTAATTGTTCTCCCAGGTCCTGGTTTAGAGACCGCTGCCTTGAAGGGTCTGCTGCATCCTTTAGATACACTGGATGCCACCCTGGAAGACCCTGATTGGTACGACTACGCCCGCCAGCTCGCACAAATCCAGGAAAGAACTTACGGGCTGCCTTTTGCCGGGGATGCACTGGCGCTGGTATATCGTTCGGATATGGTTGCCGCAGCGCCCCTTGACTGGAATGCGGTTCTTAATAACACGACACCTCTGGTTTTTTCAGCGGCTGACCCCCTGGCTCTCTTCACATTGATGCAGTACCAGGCTAATAATGGGGCTGTGCGCGACGAAGAGGGCCGGCCTTTTTTGGACGAGGATGTTCTTACCGAGGTGTTGACCTTTTACCAGGATGCGGAACAAACTGGAGTTATGCCATACTGGCTTACCCAATACCAGGACGACGAACAGGTCTGGGAAGCTTTTTTGGATAAACGTGCTGACATCGCTGTGACATGGGTTTCACGCTACCTTGGTGAATCCCCGCCTGAGAGCGCCGCTGCGCAGGTTCCAACTCCTGAAGGAACGCCGTATACCATAGCTACAGGTTGGGTATGGGCAATTCCAACCCACCAGCCCGAACGCCAGGAGTTAAGCATAGATCTGGCTGAATTCCTGACTGAGGGTGATTTCTTAGGGGAGTGGTCAAAGGCTGCCGGTTTTCTGCCCACAAGATCCAGCGCCCTGGAAGGTTGGTCTGAAGAATCCGTTCGCGCCTTGATCGAAGATATAGTGCTATCAGCTCGTATCCTGCCCCCGGTGGATATACTGACAAACCTGGGATCCCCACTCCAGATGGCAACGGTGGATGTGTTAAAACAGCAATCTGATCCCAGGACAGCAGCTCAACGGGTGAATGAAACCTTAACAGGGCCTTAATTTGACGAACTGAAAGGGGTTTGATATTATGCCCTCGGAGGTTTGACAGATGTCTGAAGGTGATTCCGGGGAAAGCCCCCTCGTATTAGAGAGTGAATCAGAAGGTCAAAAAAATCGAATAACCTTGATTTGGGAGTCGGTCTCGCGGGCCGGACTATCAGAGAAGGTCATTCGTTTAGGCACACATGCTTTTCTGGTGATGTTGATTCTCCTTGTGGCATGGGGTATGCGTGAGTTCTATACCCGAGCCCAAATCTTGAATTTGCCTGAGGATTCGGCTTATGCTGCACCTCTACCATCCCCAACACCTACCGCGGGGGTTTCCAGTCTAGCGCCATTACACCCCGAAGAATTTTCCGTGTCGCCTATAACACGCAGAGCGCGTTTGCATACCGATGTCCCTTCACGACCGCGCCACGAAGTACTGACGTATACAGTAAAAGAAGGGGACACGCTGATTGGCATCGCCGAGAAATTTGGCTTGCAGCCAGAAACGATATTATGGGGCAACCAGTTAATTTTGGGAGATAACCCACATAATTTGTTCGCTGGTCAGGGGTTGAATATTCTATCGGTGGATGGCGCCTATCATAAATGGTCGGCGGGGGACGGGTTAAACGGGGTTGCCAAGTTCTTTAATGTAACGCCGGAGGATATCATAAACTACCCCGGAACTCACATCTCACCAGAAACGGGCGGCGATTGGTCAAACCCGAATATTGAGGCCGGTACCTGGCTCGTGATCCCCGGCGGTGAGCGTGCGTTTGTGAGCTGGAGTGCGCCGATTATTTCGCTTGATGATCCTAGCGTGGCATCGGTCCTCGGGCCGGGAGTTTGTGAAACGGTTGCTGCCGGGGCGGTAGGCGTGGGCGTGTTTATCTGACCGGTGAATAACTACTTCATTTCTGGCTATGACTATAACCCTCGAGCGAATCATGCTGCCGTTGATCTGGATGGCGATGAAGGGGATCCTGTGTATGCGGCTGATAACGGGGTTGTGGTCTACGCAGGGTGGAATAAATGGGGTTACGGAAATGTGATTGTTATCAATCACGGCAATGGCTGGCAGCCCCTTTATGCGCACCTGAGCGGAATTTACGTAAGCTGCGGGCAGAGCGTCTGGCAGACCAACGTGATCGGCGCGGTAGGAAACACGGGGAATTCAAGTGGTCCACACCTGCACTTCGAGATGATGTATGAGGGTGCCAAGGTGGATCCCAAAGATTACATGAGATAATGCATGAGCGAATGTCTGCTAAAGCTTCACAGCCAGGAACGGAACCAGCATTTCGTCTGGGTGCAGCCCGCCGTGGCGACCGATGAGGATGTTGTCTTTATCCGTCCACCACAGGTAGGCGTCCTTGTGGGCGATGAGGGTCAAATCGCCCAGTCGGTCCATAAGGTGTGGGTGGGGGGAACCGGTACCGAAAAGACCGCTTTTTACTAAATGACTTGTATCCATCACGGAGAATTGACCCGACCAGGTCCTTTCTATATATGCGCGTACCTCTTCGCTCTGTCCTGGACGGATGTATAAGTACGGCAGGCGATGCTCACCGGTTGGGTAGATGTGCAGGCGGCGCAGCAGGTCGGGATGGTTGCGCAGTTCATAATTGGGATCAACATCCGTTTTGATCTGACCATGATCGGCGGTCAGAATAATCAGGGTGTCCTCCCGGGCTGCCGGGCTCAAGCGAGACAAGAATTGGCGTTCAAAAGCAGTGCTGAAATTAGCGAACTCGGCTGCTGTGCGCTCGTCGTCCGGACCGTAAAAGTGTCCAAAGTGGTCCACCATCCCCCAATATACCCAGGTATACAGGCGTTGGTTGATATGACCTTCAAGCAGTTCGCGCAAGTTAATCCACAGATCAGCCGCTGAATTAAAGGCTTGTACCTCCGCATCCTGGAAGAGCATCTTGGAAAGACCGGAGTGGGCGATGCTGCGGTGCTGGAAGGTGTAGGTTGATACACCGTGGGCAGCCAGGTGAGTCCCGAGTTTCGGTACGGGGAGGAAATCTTCGGGGTTGAACCCGGCTTTCTCTAAACCCCCGACATCGTTTCCAAAAGCGATGGG
>JAUWPO010000035.1 GCA_030611505.1 Chloroflexota bacterium | reverse complement strand
ATCAAAGGTGAGAGCAACGTCACCTACTACAAGCACCTCAACGCGGCTATCGATCACGAGCCCCAGATGACCATGGATGACGGGGCAGATCTGGTCAGTACCCTGCACAAGGACCGCCGCGAAATGCTGGAAAATGTAGTCGGCGGAACCGAGGAAACCACCACAGGGGTAATCCGCCTGCGTGCCATGGCTGCCGATGGGGCTTTAGCCTTTCCGGTGGTGGCGGTAAATGATGCCCAGACCAAGCATTTCTTCGACAACCGCTACGGCACTGGGCAGTCGACTATAGACGGCATCATCAGGGCGACCAATGTGCTTCTAGCTGGTAAAAACTTCGTGATCGTCGGTTACGGCTGGTGTGGGCGCGGTCTTGCGATGCGGGCGCGCGGCATGGGCGCTAATGTGATCGTCACCGAAGTCGAATCGCTGCCTGCCCTGGAAGCAGTCATGGACGGCTTCAGAGTCATGCCGATGGCGCAGGCGGCTGAGATCGGCGAAATCTTCGTAACGCTTACTGGAGATATCAACGTCATCGACCGCCATCACTTTGAAGTTATGAAAGACGGTGCTATCGTTGCCAATTCGGGTCACTTCAACGTCGAGATCAACATTCCGGCGCTCAAAGAGATGGCGAGCGAGGTGCGTCAGGTGCGACCTTTTGTGGAACAGTATGAGCTCGCAGATGGGCGTTATATTAATATACTCGGCGAAGGACGTTTGATCAATCTGGTGGCTGCTGAGGGACACCCCTCCAGCGTGATGGATATGTCCTTCGCTAACCAGGCGTTGAGCTTGGAGTACATTCATAAGAACGCTGGGGACCTGAATAATCAGGTTTACGGTGTGCCGTCGGAGATCGATTACCAGATTGCCAAATTGAAATTAGAAGGCATGGGCGTTGAGATAGACACCCTGACTCAGGAACAAATAGCCTATCTGAATTCCTGGGAAGAAGGGACTTAAATTGATACTGAGAAAGTGTGCTGCACCTTGCAGGGGCGATGCACTTGGAACCTGGCGAGTTTGCAGAATTTCGAGTTTCAGGGTAAACCAAAGAGGTTGTTAGACTGTAAATAACTGCATTGATACAATTAATGTTGAAGAATGACCGGTGAGCTCGCGGTCACTCAGAGTTACGAATACAACATTCACGTTTGACTGAGCACTAGATCAAAGTTGAAAAAAGAATAAACTATGATGAGTAATATCTCAAAATTGGAGGAAAGAAATGTTTAAGAACAAAAAGATGATTGTTATGTTGGTTGCCACCTTGATAGCGGCTGTTTTGCTTGCAAGCTGCGGTGGCGGTGAAGCGGAAACTACAGCAGTTCCAACAGTACCTGGAGAAGCGCCACCCGCAACTGCCGCTCCTGGTGAGACTCCACTACCGGCAGACACACCAGCGACAAGTGGTGAAGACATGTGGTCGAATATCCAGGCAAACGCCAAAATGGTAGCCGGCACTTCGGCTGATTACCCGCCTTTTGAATATGTCGTTCCAGAGACCTTCCAACTCGACGGCTTTGACATTGCGATAATGCGCGAGGTAGGACGGCGGCTGGGTGTGGAGGTCGAGTTCCGTGATATGGCCTTCGATGGTCTGAAGGATGCCTTGCAGCTAAACCAGATCGATGTTGCGATCGCGGCGCTATCTGTTACCCCTGAGCGCCAGGCGGTGATCGATTTCACCAACGTGTATTACGTGGGCGCTGATGCGATTTTAGCCAGAACCGGGACCCAGGTAGTGATCAACAGTGTGCAGGATATGGCCGCTTACAGGATCGGCGTCCAAACTGGTTCGATCTATCAAGCCTGGCTGCAGGACTCCCTTGTTGTACCTGGACTGATCCCAGCGGAAAACCTGGTATCCTATGAAAATACCGGTGCAATGATAAGGGCATTGGTGGAAGAACCGTCACAAGTTGATCTCCTGGTGATGGATTTGTTGCCGGCAGAAGATGTTGCTAAGACATCCCCGGTGATGATCGCAGCGCAGGGTCTCAACCAGCAGCTTTACTCCATTGCAATTCCCAAAGGTCAGGAAGCATTTCTCCAGGTGTTGAACGATGCCCTGATCAATATGCAGACTGACGGCACCACCGTTGCGCTGGCTAAGCAGTATCTTGGTCTGGAAGCCGATCAACTGCCTCCCACCCCGACACCCGGTGCTCCAGTGATCACCCCTGTGCCCCCTGTGGGTTGTTTGCTCGGCATGACCTATATAAACGACCTTACTATTCCTGACTTCACGAATATGAACCCTGGTGAATCCTTCCAGAAAGGCTGGACTATCCAAAACACCGGCACATGCACCTGGGATACTGGATATTCCCTGGTTTACGTAGGCAGCGAACCTGTTGATGGTGTCTTGAGCGCAGGTCCCACGAGTATTGTGGGCACAGTACAACCTGCTACGAACTATGACATTTATATAGACCTGGTAGCGCCGGAGCAGGCAGGAAAATACAAAGGGTATTACACAATGCGCGCTCCCAACGGTACCCTGTTTGGCGACCGGATCTGGGCGGCGGTCAAAGTTGTCGGTGGTGATGTACCAACACCATCAGGCGCACCGGTGATTGAGAACTTTACTGCGGAACCCGCAGTGATTCAGGTGAACACTTGTGCAAATCTCAATTGGGCGGTAACAGGAGAGGTAACAAACATAAAGATTCTCGGATACGAAGGGGATAATGAGACGGTACTGGTGGATAATGCTGATAGAGTTGGTACTTTCAAGAGTTGTCCAACTGTCACCGGTGAGGTACTCTACAAGATTGTAGCGACCGGACCTGGTGGAACGGCTGAGCAGCAGACAAGCATCCAGGTTCAATAAATAATAAAAATACGGCGCGCCTCGAAGGTGTGCCGTATTTTTTTAACTTGTTAAATATGTGCCTTCAAATAGAAAGTGCAACGCACCTTTAAGGTGCATCGCACTTTCTTAGATTAATTCTCCACCTTCTCGCTCGTCGCCCTCTTCCTCTTCCAGCAGCGGATTGGGCATATCCCCACTCAGTGTCTGCTGGCGCACCGCAAATTCAATCTCTTCCGCCATTTCGGGATTCTGCCGTAAATATTCTTTGGCGTTCTCGCGGCCCTGTCCCAGGCGGATATCGCCGTACGAATAGAAAGAGCCCCGCTTGATGACGATCTCCAGACCGGTAGCCAGGTCTAGCAAATCGCCGGCTTTTGAAATCCCTTCGTTATACATGATGTCGAATTCAGCCGTCCGGAAGGGTGGGGCGACTTTGTTCTTGACGACTCTTACTCGCGTACGGCTGCCGATGATCTCGGAGCCCATCTTGATGGATTGGATGCGGCGCGCATCCAGGCGCACGGAGGAGTAGAACTTGAGTGCCATGCCTCCCGTCGTCGTCTCGGGATTGCCGAACACAATACCTATCTTCTGGCGCAATTGGTTGGTGAATACGACCGCCGTGTTGGTTTGTTTGATGGCGCCCGAAAGCTTGCGCATCGCCTGGGACATCAGGCGGGCTTGCATGCCCATGGGCGAATCACCCATATCGCCTTCGATCTCAGCTCGCGGCACCAGCGCGGCTACCGAATCGATCACCACAACAGCGACCGCCCCCGAACGTACCAGGGTTTCGGTGATTTCGAGAGCCTGTTCACCGGTATCAGGCTGTGAGATGAGCAGATTGTCAATGTCTACACCGCAGCGGGCTGCATAAGAAGGGTCCAGGGCATGTTCCATGTCGATGAATGCGCTGGTACCACCCAGCATTTGGGCTTCCGCCACGATGTGCTGAGCGATGGTCGTCTTACCAGAAGCTTCTGGTCCATAGATTTCGGTAATACGGCCGCGCGGGATGCCACCCACTCCGAGGGCGATGTCAAGCGAAAGTGAGCCCGTGGGTATCGACTCGCACTCGAGTTGGTGTGATTCCCCGAGCCTCATAATGGCGCCATCTCCGTAGCGCTTGGTGATGTCTCCCATTGCGTTTTCCAGGGCGACACTTTTTGCATCATCTGGTTCTTCAATTGGTTGTGATTTGCGTTGTGCCATTATGTTTCGATTCCTCCCGCAATATCTAAATATGGATTATTACAGTTACATTTTGCCACATACTTACCTTTTTAGGTAAATCTGAAATGCTGCCCTGTGCTCATTTCAATGAAACCTCAGCGCTGCATGTCATCTGATAACTACAGTATAGCACATGTGTTCTAAATGTCAAGGGTTGTCCGTAGGGTTGTCCGTATGGGTTGTCCACATGTGTGATATTACAAGGTTGATCAAGCTTCAAGCGGGATCGTAAACGAGGTCTCCGCCGTGTCTACTACCCGGCGTTCGAAAGGCTTGATTTCTCCCTCTGAAGTGGTTTCACCTTCAATCTCAGCGTAGAAGAGTATTGCCTTGAGAGAATATTCACGCTCTCGAACCGCGCCTCGCACGTGCATCCTGACTTCAATGTTACGGTCTATGCTTTCGATGATGCTGGTGGAAGCCACTTCTCGCCCTTCATTGTCGCTTATCGTCAGGTCGGCGTTGGGTCGCTTCTGGAATGGATCGACCTCCAGGTAGACGCGCACGAGCCTCCCATTGGGTAACGGGTCAACTTTAAGCGCGCGAACGCGCACTTCATCTGGTGGTAAGGGGATCCCCTCCGGATCAGATAAATGGATCTCCACTACATGCCGGCACAATATGCCAAACCGACCGTCCCTGGTCCTACGTGTGTACCGATCACTGGACTTACTTCGGAGAAGATAGTTTCTACTGGATTAAACTTGTTCTTAGCCATATCAAGCAATTCTTGTGCATCCTGGGGGGAATTAGCGTGCAGGGTAGCCAGACGAACTGGTTCTCTGCCATCAATCCGCTCCCCAACCAATTCCAGCAATCGGATGAATGATTTCTTGCGGGTGCGCACTTTTTCGATTGCCTCAATTCGTCCGTCTCTGACTTCTAATATGGGTTTTATATTCAGCGCAGTTCCGAGGTAGCGGCTGGCGCCTCCGATTCGTCCCCCCCGGTGCAGGAATTCGAGTGTGTCGACTGCGAATATTACCCCGGTATGCTCACGGGCTCGTTCAGCAATTTCCTTGCATTCAGCCAGGTTTGCACCTTCCTCGGCAGCCTTTGCCGCCTGGAGGACCTGAAAACCCAACGCCATCGCAGTATTGTACGAATCGACGATTTCGATCGGCGCTTCTGGCATCTCCGCTTGGACCTGGACGGCTGAGACGACCGTGCCTGATAACGGTGACGCAATCAGGATTGCGAGGATCTCATAGTCCTGCTCAAGGAGATCGGAATATATTTTATGAAATGTTTTGGGAGTCGCCTGGGATGTGGACGGCATGACCTTGGCACCTTCAAGTCGAGTGTAGAATTCATCAGGCTGAATGTCAACCCCATCTTCGTAAGTCTCATCGCCCCAGATCAACACCAGCGGCGCAACGCTGATGTGGTATTGTTCAATTAAATCTGGTGGTATGTAGGCTGTGCTGTCTGTAACAATTGCAACCTTTGACATAATTTCTGTCTCCTTTTAATACTATAATCTGAGATAAGTGAATTGATTCACTACAAAGATAAAACCCTTCCTGAAGATATTAGTTACGCATGGGCTGAAATTTTATACATTGTATTTTGTCACATTGTAATTTGTCACCTTGACCATAATGGGCTTACTTGCTAAAATGCAGTGCTATGTTTGAGAATTTGACCGGTCGTTTGAACGAGGTGTTCAAGGAACTCCGCCGCAGGGGTAAGCTCTCAGAGGCGGACGTTGATTCTGCAATGCGAGAAGTGCGTCTGGCGTTATTGGAGGCCGACGTTAACTATGGAGTCGTAAAAGATTTTACATCTCGTGTACGTGCAAGGGCAATCGGGCACGAAGTCTCAAAAGCGCTCAACCCGGGTCAACAAGTTATTAGAATTGTCAACGACGAGTTGGTAGCCACTTTGGGCGAGCCTGAACCCCTCAATCTAAGTGGACCCCGCCCGCGTACCATCATGCTGGTGGGCTTACAGGGTTCCGGGAAAACCACTACCGCCGCCAAACTGGCACGCCTGCTGCGCTCGCAAGGTGAACGTGTCCTGTTGGTCGCGGCTGATCCATATCGACCTGCCGCGGCACGTCAATTGGAGTTGCTCGGCGAGCAGCTCGATATTCCAGTATATTTCGAAGCTAACGTACCGCCGCCTCAACTCAGCGGTCAGGCGCTGGATTCGGCTCGCAAAGGTGGTCATACAGTAGTTGTCCTGGATACCGCAGGTCGTTCACAGCTCGACGAGGACATGATGGAAGAGCTGCGCGGTATCGAAACCAAAGTCCATCCGACTGAAGTGCTGCTGATCGTTGATGCAATGACAGGGCAGGAAGCGGTCAATATAGCGCAAGGTTTCCGAGATGTTGTTCCGCTGACTGGATTGATATTAACCAAAATGGATGGCGATGCGCGTGGTGGTGCAGCCATTTCCATCCGCACGGTTACAGGCGTCCCCATTAAATTCCTGGGTACCGGCGAAGCGCTCGAAGGGTTGGAGATTTATGACCCCGCCCGTATCACAAGCCGCATTCTCGGAATGGGTGATATTCTGGGATTGATTGAAAAAGCGGAAGCATCTTACGACGAGCAAACCGCACGTGAGCAGGCTGAAAAGATGATCTCAGGCGAATTCACCTTGCAGGATTTTTCCGATCAGATCAGCCAGGTGCGTAAGATGGGCTCCTTCAGTCAGTTGCTGGATATGATGCCTGGTGGGATGGGGCAGATTTCTCGCCAAATCTCACCCCAGGATGCAGAGAAGCAGCTAGGAATGACGGAGGCTATTATCAGTTCGATGACTCTTCAAGAACGGTACCGTCCTGAAATACTGAATGCTTCCCGCCGCAGGCGTATCGCGAGCGGTTCGGGCACTCAGGTACGGGATGTCAATCGACTGGTTAAGCAGTTTAGAGAAGCAAAGAAAATGTTCAAGACTTTGAAAAAATCGGGCAGTCGCGGCTTGCCGCGTCTGTTTGGTTAGAAAAAGGAGACTAATTTTATGGTACGTATTCGTTTACGCAGGGTCGGAGCTAAAAAGCAACCCAGTTTCAGGGTTGTAGCAGCAGATAAAGAAGCGCCGCGTGATGGACGTTTTATCGAAAACCTGGGTTTCTACAACCCACGCACTGAACCGGCAACCATCCAACTTAAAGAGGACCGTATTTATGATTGGATGAGCAAAGGCGCTCAGCCAAGTGATTCGGCAGAACAAGTCTTTAGAAGCGCTGGTCTTTTAGATCGATATGAACGTTACAAGCAGGGGGAAGAAGTGGAGACTCTTGTCGCGGAGGCGAAAGCTGCCGAAGCGCTAAGAAATATTAATCCAAAGACCCAACGTCAGGCTGCGCCTAAAAAAGAGAAAGAGCTGGAAGAGGTGGAGGAATAGATCTTACACCTTTCTGAAAGGAAGCTATGAGAGAATTAATTGAATACATTGCCAGTTCCCTGGTTGATGATCCATCCCAGGTTGAAATCAATCAGTACGGGCGCGGTTCTTATGTTACGTTAAAACTGCGCGTTGCCAAGGAAGATATGGGGCGCATTATTGGTAAGGGTGGAAGAGTGGCGAATGCCATGCGCACACTCCTGCGAGTCTCAGCAGCACAAGAAGGAAAGCAGGCTAATCTCGATATTGTTGAGCCTGGATGAATGATTCTGGGAGACCTGAGAACCCTGAGCGTTCAGCAGGCTCGCCTACGCTTGGCGAGCCTGTCTTCTTAGTTGTTGGGAAAATCCATCGACCGTTTGCCTTGCGCGGCGAGCTGCTGATGGGAATCCTTACGGATTTCCCTGAGCGTTTGCGACCGGGAGTAACGGTTTATGTGGGAGATGATCATATCCCGCTCGACATTCACGCTATCCGCGAGCATGGCAGGTTGCTGCGGATGTCCTTTGATGGTCTCACAAATCAAGAAGAAGCCGGCGAATACCGCAATCAGTTTGTGTACGTGCGTGCAGATGATCGCCCACAACTCCCGGAAGGCGAATATTATCACCATCAATTGATCGGGCTGCGTGTGGTCAGCGATGAGGGTGATATCTTAGGAATCTTGACCAAGATTATCGAGACCGGAGCGAATGATGTTTATATTGTTCGATCCGAAAATGATCGTGAGGTTTTACTGCCAGCGATCGAATCGGTCATTCTGGACATTGACTTGGAGCGGTCTGAAATGCGAGTCCGGATTATACCCGGGCTGATACCCGAGTGACAATCGAAAGGAGAACTATGATATTATTTGCTGTCCCTGTAATGAATGCGGCATTCTTTTTAGCACAGTAGGTAAGGACGTGGAAGATTCCAAGAAATATTGGGTAGGATTTAACCTGGTTAAAGGCATCGGTTCAGCTCGTTTGAAGGCTTTACTGGATTTCTTTGGCGATATTGAGCGCGCCTGGAATGCCCCCGCTGACGCGCTGCGTTCGACCGGTCTGGGGTCAAAACAAGTAAACGCTGTGCTTGAAGTGCGCGCCAGCGACCAGCTTGACAAGACCTGGGAATTCATCCAGAAGCGAGGAATAACCGTTATTAATTGGGAAGACGGTGACTACCCGCGCTATTTGAAAGAGATCTATCTCCCGCCCCCCGTGCTGTATATGCGCGGCAATCTGCTCGAGGAGGACGATTGGTCAGTTGCAGTTGTGGGGACCAGACGTATCACCCAATATGGGCGTCAGGTAGCCAATGAGATTGCAGGGATGTTAGCTCAAAATGGGGTTACGGTGGTCAGTGGTCTGGCGCGCGGCGTGGATTCGGCAGCCCATCAAGCCGCGCTTGATAATGGTGGTCGTACTCTTGCAGTGCTTGGTAGCGGGATTGATCGGATTTATCCTCCCGAAAACCGTAAGCTGGTTGAACATATTGTTTCCCATGGGGCTGTACTCAGTGATTATCCACCGGGTACCGCGCCAGAGGCTGCAAACTTTCCAGCCCGCAACCGGATTATATCCGGATTGGCCAGGGCAGTGGTTGTGGTAGAAGCGGGTAAACGAAGCGGAGCATTGATTACGGCTGCATTTGCCGCCGATCAGGGACGAGATGTCTTTGCAGTCCCTGGCAACATATACGCTCCGCAGAGTATAGGCGCAAATTTATTGATACAGCAGGGCGCAAGTCCATTATTGGATCCACAGGATGTACTCGAATCTTTGAATCTCGCTATGCTGGGTGAACATCGTGCTGCTCGCACTGTCCTGCCAGCGGATGCAAACGAAGCAAAACTTTATTCGATTTTAGGGCGTGAGCCGCTTCATGTGGATGAAATCCACGCCCAGGCGGACTTGCCAATTGAAAAAGTGTCCGCCACCCTTACGTTGATGGAGCTGAAGGGAATTATCCGCCAGGTTGGGACTATGCATTATGTAGCGGTTCATGAACCTGAGGCTGAATACAAGACGGTTGAGGATGGGTAAGGTAGTTTATACCTATCTACTGGTATAGATATCTAGAAGGAGAGCGTTTGAAATGATGGATCATTACTATGCTGTAATAATGGCAGGAGGTGGGGGAACCCGCCTTTGGCCGCTCTCACGCGTGGGACGGCCTAAGCAGATGTTGAGCCTATTTGATGAACGCTCATTATTTCAAACTGCCGTAGACCGGTTGGACGGGATTTTCCCTTTGGATAGGATTTACGTCGTCACGGTTGATGACCAGGCTGAGGAGATCCGCAAGCAGTTTCCCGGGATACCGGCAGAAAATCTTTTAATCGAACCTATGCCGAAGGGGACAGCTTGTGTGGTTGGATTTGCTGCCGCCGCTCTTCATAAGCGCGATCCACAGGCTGTGATGGCAGTTCTTACTGCGGATCACTACATTGGAAATGAACCACGTTTTAGAGATATCTTAGCCAGCGCTCACGAAGTCGCCCAGGATGGTTATCTCGTTACGCTCGGAATCGAGCCCACGTATGCTGCTACGGGATTTGGCTACATACATATCGGAGAACGGGTAGGGAAATTCAAAGATTTATGGGCTTATCATGGGCTGCAATTTAAAGAGAAACCTGACAAATCTCAGGCGCGCGCTATGATCGCTGCAGGAGACCACGTCTGGAATTCCGGTATGTTTGTATGGCGTGTTGAAGATATTCTTCGAGAATTTGAGACCCAGATGCCGGAACTGGCACTCGGACTGCAGGAAATCGAAAGTGCCTGGGATTCATCAGAAAAAGATGAGATTGTCCAGCGTGTATGGCATGAGTTACAGTCGAAAACGATCGATTACGGGATAATGGAGGGAGCACAACATGTGGCGGTTATCCCCGCATCCTTTTTGGAATGGAATGATGTCGGCAGTTGGGATGCGCTCTTTGATGTGCTCGACAAGGACCAGAATGGAAACATCTTGGGGGATGGCGAGACTGTTACTGTGGATACCTATCGATCGCTGCTTTACTCAGAAAATGGAAAGCGCTTGATCGTTGCCATAGGCGTACAGGACCTGGTACTGGTTGACACGGGTAATGTTGTGATGGTCTGCCATAAAGATTACACTCAAAAGGTGCGGCAGGTGGTCGAAAAACTCAAGCAAGATGGTAAAGATAACCTGTTTACATGATAGAAGGTACAGATTAGCGAAGTGGTAGATCAAATCAGGAGGAATAGTTAAATTGAAAGCATATTGTGTGAAATGTAAAGCGAAGCGCGAGGTTCAGGACCCCCAAGCAGTGTTTACAAAGAGCGGCACACCTGCAGTGAAGGGTGTCTGCCCGGTGTGTGGGACGAAACTCTATCGTATGGGGCGAACTGAAGCGCATAATGGATTGGCGCCGCCGGAAAAGAAGGTACCCCGCCAACGGAAACGTTCCGGAAAACTGGTGATCGTAGAGTCTCCAGCAAAAGCACGGACGGTGAAACGATTCTTAGGTAAGGGATATGATGTAAAAGCATCGGTTGGTCATGTGCGCGATTTGCTGCGTTCACAGATTTCTGTTGATGTAGAGAACAATTTTAAACCGAAATATAGAGTACCAAACGAGAAGCGGGAGGTCGTGAAAGATCTAAAAAAGCAGTCCAAGAAGGCAAAAGAAGTGTACCTGGCTACAGATCCAGACCGGGAAGGGGAAGCGATCGCCTGGCATTTGATGGAATCAGCCGAGATCGATCCTGATATTACCCGCCGTGTTGTCTTCCATGAGATCACCAAACAGGCGGTTGCCGAAGCATTCGCTGATACTCGAGAGATAGATATGAACCTGGTAGATGCCCAGCAGGCACGGCGTGTGTTGGATCGCCTTGTGGGCTACAATCTCAGCCCGCTTTTGTGGCGTAAAGTGCGCGGCAGGCTCTCAGCAGGACGTGTTCAATCTGTCGCGCTTCGATTAGTTGTTGAACGGGAGCGTGAAATCGAATCGTTTGTACCCGTAGAATATTGGACTATAGAAGCTGAATTTCAACCTCAAGGATGCAAGGAAACATATACTACCAAACTGATACACCTTGATGGAGAGAAGGTTGAGTTTGGCAAAGAGGGTGATGTCACTCCTGTTGTGGCAGACATGCAAAATGCCTCTTATTTGATCTCCAAGATCAAACGTGGTGAACGCAAACGCAACCCCTCGGCTCCATTCATCACCAGCACTCTCCAGCAGGAAGCTTCCCGACGCCTGGGGCTTAACGCTCGTCGTACGATGAGGATCGCCCAGCAGCTCTACGAGGGAATTGACCTGGGAGAAGGGGGACCAGTTGGATTGATCACCTATATGCGAACTGATTCAACCATCGTATCCAAGTTAGCCCAAGGTGAAGCCCGCAAATTCATCTCAGATCGTTATGGTGATCAATTCTTACCTCAAAGCGTGCGCGAATATAAAACAAACGCCAAAGCAGCACAGGAAGCCCACGAGGCCATTCGTCCTACTTCGGTGATGCGCGAGCCCGGTGAACTAAAAAAGTTTCTAAGTAATGAACAGTACCGTCTTTACAGGCTGATCTGGCAACGCTTCGTCGCTTCCCAGATGGCATCAGCAGTTTACGATACGCTTATGGTGGAAGTGACCGGCAAGACGGATGCTCACTCTTATCTTCTGCGCGTTTCGGGTTCAACCATACGGTTTCAAGGTTACCTGGTTTTATATACAAAAGCCCGAGGTAATGACCAGCGACGGGAGGAAGATGAAGAAGTGAGCATTCCTAAGGATCTTTCAGAAGGTCAGGTACAGCGTTTGGTCCAATTGATCCCTGAACAGCATTTCACCCAACCTCCAGCGCGCTATTCGGAAGCTTCCTTAGTGCAAACATTAGAAGAATACGGCATCGGACGCCCATCCACTTATGCTCCGATTCTAGCAACATTGCAGCAGCGCGGCTATGTGACCCGGGACGATAAGCGCCTGCATCCAACCGAAACCGGTTTAATAGTAAGTGATCTTCTAACTGAAAACTTTCCCGACGTACTTAATGTTGGTTTCACTGCCCAGATGGAGGGTGACCTGGACAAAATTGCTGCCGGTGACTTGCCGTGGGTAGCAGTCGTGGATGAGTTTTATGGACCTTTCAGTGAAGACGTCAAGCGAGCCGAAGAGCGTATACCGGAAATGAAAACCGAGCCTGAAAAGCTGGGGCGAAATTGTCCTGAAAGTGGGCACGAGCTTGTGGTTCGATGGGGACGCTACGGAAAGTTCATAAGCTGCAGTAATTTCCCCAACTGCCGCTACACAGAACCGTGGCTCGAAAAAATTGGTGTAGCCTGTCCCAAAAAAGATGGGGGAGAGATAGTAGAACGCAGGACGCGTAAAGGGCGAGTTTTCTTTGGATGCTCGAATTACCCATCTTGTGATTTCACCTCCTGGAAACGCCCTTTGCCGCAGCCATGTCCAAATTGCAGCGGATTATTAGTCGTTGCGGGAAAACATAATGCGCAATGTCTGAGCTGCGAGAACCAATTTGACTTGCATCAATTTACAGAAGAGGGCGCGACTACCGAAACCGAGGCGGCATAAACCTTGCATCAATCTCTTTACCCTTTTTCATACTATTAATTCTGTATCTCATAGAGGAGTAAAGAGATGGATGCAATCCGTGAACAATCAAAAAACCCAATCGTAATTGGGGTAATAGCCTTTGTTGTAGGCACAATATTCGGTCTGGTAGTGTTGGGATGGTGGCTTTGGCCGGTTCAATGGACGGACGCCGCTCCCGCAGATTTAGTTTATGAAGAACAGGTTGAATACCTGCGCATGACAATTGAGGCTTTTGGCTACACAGGTGATACCGAACAAGCCAAAGCGCGCTACGATGCACTGGGGGAGGATGCAAAAACAGCACTGGAAGGGATTGTACAGGATCCTGCAGGGATGGACGCGAAGCTGCTCGTTGATTTTAACGCTGCTGTAGCCGTTGTTTCAACGGGAGAAACCGGCGCCCAACCGGAAGCGGATGTCCCAGCGGATGCTACAACCGTACAAACGGAAGCTGTTGTTGCAGAGGACACCGGTACCACTCTGCCAGCGGATGTCGTGTCAACGGATACGGTCACAACCCAGCCAATCGAAGAACCTGAGTCAAAAAGCCTGCTCAAAACCCTATGGCCGGTCTTGTGCCTGATGGGCATGATACTGGTGGCTGGTGCGATTGCACTATTTATCATTCGGGGTAGAGGTGCAGTCAGTGAGGAACCGGAACCTGTTGCTGAACCGGAATCAGCAGTTGCTCAAGATACGCCCTGGCAGGAATATCCAACCCCATCGGTAGAACCACCTTTGGGACAGTTTATGGCTTCCTATCGATTGGGCGATGACTTGTTTGACGATTCCTTCAGCATTGATTCTGCTTCTGGAGAGTTCTTAGGCGAATGCGGGGTGGGGATATCGGAAATGATCGGGGTCGGAGAACCAAAGAAAGTAACTGCATTTGAGGTATGGCTATTCGATAAAAACGACATACAGACAGTAACAAAAGTATTGATGAGTGCTCACGCCTTTGGTGATCCCCAACTCCGCCAGCAGTTAGCAGCCAAGGGAGAACCAGTACTGTCTGAATTGAACGGGGAGACCGTATTAGAGACCCAGACTTTGAAATTGGTCGCCAGGGTTGTTGATATGGCTTACGGAGAAGGTGCTATGCCATCCGAGAGTTATTATGAACGCCTTGTCCTGGAGTTAGAAGTCACTCAAAAAACCTAGATCCTTTTAGGGTTTTGAACAGAAAAAATGCGAACAGCTAGCTCGCATTTTTTATTTTAATGCCCCCGGAGGTTTATTCAATGCTCAGAATCTTGAGATGGATCTGCCCATTGGGTGTTTCAACCACGACGGTATCACCAACCCGTCTACCGATTACAGCGCGTCCGATAGGCGACTCATTTGAAATACGTCCGTTGCGCGGGTCGGTCTCTACTGCGCCAACCATCGAAAAGGTTTCAGGAGGGTGATCATCTTCCTGGATAGTAAAATGGGCGCCAATATCGATTTTTTCGCGGTCACCGTCGTGATCTTCGATAATGATGGCATGCTGCAGAATATATTCCAATTCCTGGATTTTACCTTCTAAGAATCCCTGGTCTTCCTTTGCCTTGTGATAGTCAGCGTTTTCGGATAAATCTCCCTCCTGAATCGCAGATTTCAATCGTTTTGCTAAATCTTCACGTTCAGGTCCTGTTAATTGCGCCAGTTCAGCTTTCAAGCGTACTGCGCCTTCTGCGGTTAAATATGGTTGCTCGTTCATGATTTACTCCTAGGAAAGTTATTGTACCAATAAATCACACCAATTATCAGCTGTATTATCTGAGGAGATTATTAAAATTTACAATAAAGGGCTACAAATTTTATGTCTTTTCGGATGCATCAAATAGCTTTTTGTGCTCTTCGATCGCGAATCGATCTGTCATTCCAGCGATGTAGTCACAAATTGTGCGCTCAAGACCGTATTGCTCGATGAATTCCTGGACGTGACCTGGGAGCATAGTTGGCTCGCTGCAATAGGCTTGGAATAGTTCGCTGATGATACGCTCGGATTTGACAGCCATACGAACGACCCGATAGTGACGGTACAACTGCGTATAAAGGAAATCTTTGAGCTGGCGGTTGCGGCGATGCATATCTTCGCTGAAACCGACCACGTTGAAGGGCAGATGCTGCAGTTCGTTCACTGATTTAATTTTCTTGTCCAGAAGACGTTGGTAGGTAGTATCCACAAGATCGCTTACTTCCAATCCGATCAATTGCCGCACCAGACAGTGACGGGTGAGATTATCAATTTCGCCTCCCCAGCAGCCTACGCCCTCTACCAGGATTTCCCAAAGTGTAATACCCTCCAGCATTCCAGGCGTGATCATACCGGAGCGCAAACCATCATCCAGGTCGTGAGTCGTGTAAGCCAACTCGTCGGCTGCGTTGGCTATTTGCGCTTCAAGGTGGCCGCGTAGTTCGGGATTATATTCACTGGAGTTGGATACATCATATTCGGACTCGTGTTTAACGATGCCCTCTCGAACTTCCCAGGTAAGATTGAGTCCCGTAAAATCGGCATAGCGGCGTTCTAGTTCTGTCACAATCCGCAAGGATTGCTTGTTGTGTTCAAAGCCGCGATGATCTTTCATAAGCGACGCAAGGGCAGCTTCCCCGGAATGTCCAAATGCAGGGTGACCTAGATCGTGCGCCAGGCAGATAGCTTCAACCAGGTCTTCATTAGCGCCAAGTGAGCGGGCGATAGTTCGTCCGATTTGGGCGACTTCTAATGTGTGTGTCAGTCTTGTGCGGTAATAGTCCCCCTCGTAGTTAATAAAGACCTGGGTTTTATATTCCAGGCGCCGGAAAGCTGTGGTGTGCAGGATGCGATCGCGATCGCGTTGAAATGCAGTCCGGTATTGGGGCTCCTCTTCGTGATAGACGCGCCCTTTAGAATCCTGACTTCTAACGCCATAAGGTGCCAGAATTTGATCTTCGTGGTCTTCAAGTTGGGATCGTGAATATGTCATATTAAATTTCCTGCCGTTCCAGTTTTTATTGGATCCTTTTACCGATCAAGGAATATTCTAATATACAATCCGATTGTTGATCACAGCTCCTGCTGGAATGGTGGTTTCTTGAAAAAGGAGTGCATCGTGGATCCTGGCACCTGCGCCGATCTGACTATCACGCTCTATATATACGTTCGGTCCGATGGTGCAGTTCGCTCCGATGACAGTGCCGCGCTCGATCATCAGTGGTGGTATCAGGCGCGTATTTTCCCCAACGGATTTGGGCTGCAATTTGGTATCCTCGTATCCTGAATAAAAGAAATGCCGGTTGATCTTCAAGAAGTCAGCGGGGTTGGTTAGTGTTAGACGGCTGACGATCATAAGCCCGTGCACCTTCCCATCGATTTCTATGAGCATCTGGATGGCATCCTGGAGTTCGTACTCGCCGCGCTGTGAGAGGACAGCTTCAGGTAGATAGTCCAAGAATTTTTTCTTGATACAGTACAATAGCAGGCTGGCGATCTGCGAAGGCGCCTCCTCCACCGCTGGTTTCTCGACGATACCTGTCACCCATGGTCTTTCCATTGTTACCACTGCAGTGGTTACTACTTGCTCTAGTTCGACCTTCATCAAGGTCAAAATCCCGTTGGGACGCGAATTGCTCCATCACTCGTTCGACGATCGGTTTTCCCAAGATGGGAAGCATAGCCTTCGAACGTGTTGTAGTGATCGGGTGTAGACGTTTTCCCTTTCCAGCTGCCAGGATTACAGTTTGCATAATCGCCAATTATCTGGTGCCACCCGCTTATGTTGGGTGAGACACCTTGTGATTATAATATGCTGTATCTTTAATAACTCTGTTTATATGAAAGTGATAGAAAGTCCACCGCAGAGCACGCTGAATTCGCAAAAATGCTATGATCTTGACACGTTATCAAGGATTTAGTTGTCTTGCAGGAAAAGGATTTTAGGAGCATGCCGATGATTGATCCCAACCTACCCTTGATTGACTTACACCGACATCTCGACGGAAATGTGCGTCTGGAGACGATCCTCGACCTGGGACGCAGGCACAATATAAAACTTCCAGCGTGGGATGTTGAAGGACTGCGACCTTATATCCAGATAGCGGACCCCGAACCCGGTGTGATGGAGTTCATCGCTAAGTTTCATTGGATGATGGCAGTTTTGGTCGATTATGATGCCTGCCGGCGGGTGGCATTCGAAAACGTTGAAGATGCCAAGTATGAAGGGATTGATTATCTCGAGCTGCGCTTCAGCCCCTTGTTTATGGCTGCTAGCCATGATTTAAACCCGGTGGGCGTAGTGGAGGCTGTCTGCGATGGCGCTGCAGCCGGGAAACGTGAATTCGGTCTCCAGCTTAACTTGATCGGGATCATCAGCCGAACGTATGGCATTGATAGCGCCTGGCAAGAATTGGACGCTTTATTAACCCAGAGAGACCAAATTCGGGCTTTAGACCTGGCAGGTGATGAAGCTAATTTTCCGGGAGAACTTTTTGTAGATCATTTCCAGCGTGCGCGGGATGCAGGATGGCAGGTCACAGTACATGCTGGAGAAATTGATGGTCCTGAGAGTATTTGGAAAGCAATCCAGGAGTTGTGTGCTACTCGTATCGGTCACGCGGTGACGGCAGTTCAAGATCCAGAGTTAATGGATTACCTGGCTGAGAACCACATCGGTGTTGAGTCCAGTCTAACCAGCAACTTTCAGACCAGCACCGTGCCGGATTACGCCAACCACCCGCTGAGAGCCTTCCTGGAAACCGGCATTTTAGCCACCATTAACACTGATGATCCCGGAATCAGCGGTATCGACCTAGCGCACGAATATCAGATCGCTGCTCCGGCGGCTGGATTGTCCCCCGACCAAATCCACCAGGCGCAGCGCAACGCCCTTGAGATCGCGTTTTTGTCCCCCGAAGAGAGGCGCGTGTTATTGAAGAAAAAGATAACGCGGAAATGATAGCTGACGCGGCTTCCGTACTGACCAGACCAGGGGCGGTAACGGGGCGCGGGAACCCCTCCAGATGTGCAAACCCAATTCTAGCCCACTTTAAAAGATTAGATTCAGGTTAATATTGTTGATTAAAATGCTAAAAATGTAATAACTGTTTCTTTAATAAAATTTAAGGCAAAAAGTGCTATACTTGTTGTGTTTCAGTTCGACTACCAACAAGGAGTCTGATATGAAAACCATACTAAGCAAACAAACACAACGCACGATTATGATCGTTTTGAGCGCGCTTATCGTGATGTCCTTCAGCGCGGCCGCCTTGGTCCAGCCGGCAGCAGCTGTAACATGTAAATTTAGGCACCCAGTAGAAGCCGGTGAGACGGTGTCATCGATTGCAGCTTTATACGGCATAAGCTGGCTTGATATTGTGGAAGCAAACAATCTTCAGGAGCCTTACACCCTCCAGATAGACCAGAGGCTTTGCATCCCCAGCGGATCACAACCGTCGGATACCGTAGTTACTGAAGATGGAGAGACAGGAGGTCCCAGTCTCGACGCCTTGATTGGACTTCGTTCTCTCCTGGTCGAAGTTAATGGGATCGCTAAAAACACAGTTGTCAATTTGCGAGTGGGCAATCATCCGAGTTCGCATCTGCTAACTATTGGACGTTTTAAGACAGATAAGAACGGACACTATAAGGGTTATTTCTCCCTGCCATCCCATGATTATATTCAAACTCAATACGCGCAGGTATGTATCAAGAATGTTTGGACGGACGAGATTGCATGTGATATCTTCCCAAACCCAGGATGGCATTTCTATGTCCCTCGCTGCGCTGGTCCAAGATAAAGAACCTCTTTGGTCTCCTGAAGAGAGAACAAGACATTTGCATTTAGGTTGTTCGTAAGTTGTAAGATTCGAGTCATCGCAATCAGTTTTTCCTAAGCCGGGTTGTGGTTTCAACCCGGCTTTTGAATTTTAATCAGAGAATCTGGAAATCCAGTTATTTGATAATTGCCTGTGTAAAGCACTTTGATTGGGTTTAATGTATGCAATCAATGATGGTAAAATCAACTAGCCTTAAAACCATTTGAATAATTAGAAGAGGAGAATGAATCTAAACAAGATTCTCAACAGCAGCCAATCAGGTCGTTTAGCGCTGCGGATTGCTCAATTACTTCCTCCCTGGGTCGGTTTCCCGCTCGGGCGTAGCATCGCAGACTGGGTCGCTACACGCCGTGACCTTCCAATGGTGGCAGCAATTCGTACGAACCAGTGGGTGATCAGCGGGGGAAAATTGAATAATGAAGGACTTGACGAGATCGCGCGAGACACAATCCGCAGTATCGCTTATTCGATGTACTTTATGTACCATAACTGGAATAAATTTTCAGCGCTGGAAAAGAAAATCGAATACAGCCCGGAAGTCGAACTATTGATCGAACGGAGCCGAGTAAGTGAAGAAGGTACTATGATTGTAATGGTTCACTCGAGCAATTTCGATGTGGCACTTAAGGCTTCCGCGATGCGTGGATTGAAAGGGCTGGCGCTGTCTCTTCCAGAAGCCGGTCAAGCCGTCGAGTGGCAGCACAGCCTGCGTGAAAGCGGTGAAGTCGAGATAAAACCTGCTACGCTGGCTGTTCTACGTGAAGCAGCGGAGCGTTTGAAGTCCGGAGGTACCGTTTTGACAGGCGTCGATCGACCAATGCC
>JAUWPO010000079.1 GCA_030611505.1 Chloroflexota bacterium | reverse complement strand
GAAGCAGGTGTGATCGGCGCGCAGCCCGCTCGCCTGCCGCTCTCTATCGGTGACCCAACCCTGGTCAGCGGGGCGACCGCGGTTTGCAGTATGTACGACATTTTTTCCCTGTACCTGCAGCGCGGCAACGTCGATGTGGGTTTTATGGGCGGAGCGCAGATCGACCGCTACGGGAACATCAACGCCACGGTCATCGGCGAATACCAACACCCAAAAGTGCGCCTGCCGGGTTCGGGCGGATCAAAAGAAATCGCCGCCTGGGCGAACCGCTGCTACATCATCACCCCCCACCAAAAAAGACGCTTTCCTGAAAAAGTCGACTTCCGTACATCTGCCGGCTTTCTGAACAGTCGCGCCGAACGGCAGGCTTCAGGACTGCGAGGCGGTGGTCCTCAAGCTGTGGTCACCGACCTGTGCATTATGGAACCGGATGAGAACGGCGAGCTTATTCTAACGTCCTTGCATCCAGGAAAAACCGTCGCAGAAGCGAAAAGTAATACTGGATGGGATCTCCAAGTCGCACTTGATGTGCGCATTACCACCCCGCCCAGCGAAGAGGAACTCCGCATCCTGCGCGAGGAACTCGACCCAACCGGGATTTATATATAATAACGGACCAGGGTCAGGGGAATTCACCCCCTCAAACCCTTCTACCCGATCCCCCAATTCTCTAGACCCTCAATCCTATCTCTGATGCAAAACGGATCTCCTTCACCCCCTCGTAAACGCCCTATCCTTGCCCGCATCTTTCTTTCTCCTGAGGAACGCCGGCTGCGAGCGGGTTGGCGACTGCTCATCCAGACTCTGCTCTGGCTGGTCCTGATGTTTGGATTGGTAATTTTATTTGGTTTCATTTCTGGGCGTTTTTTTTCAAACCAACTCACCCTCTCCGTTATCGCTTCGCTGTTCTCGGTTACGATTTCCGTATTCTTGGCTCGAAAGTTTTTGGACCGCCGCTCTATCAAGAGCCTGGGGCTGAAGACCGACCTGCGCGCATTATGGGACCTGTTGGTCGGAATTGGTATTGCAGCCGCCATGATGGCTTTTATCTATGCGCTAGAATGGGCGTCTGGTTGGCTTTCCTTCGAGGGCTTCGCCTGGCAAAACCAAAGTATGGATGCTGTCCTAATTGGCACGCTTGAAATGCTGCTGGTCTTCATCTTGGTAGGTTGGGAGGAAGAACTTCTCAGCCGCGGTTACCACTTGCAGAACCTCGCTGCTGGGATCAACCTGACCTGGGGAGTCATCCTTTCTTCGCTCATCTTCGCCCTTATGCACCTCGGCAACCCCAACGTCTCAGTTATGGCTGTTTTGGGAACAATCACGGCAGGCTTCTTCCTGGCTTTCGGCTACCTGCGCACCCGGCAGCTCTGGCTGCCAATCGGTCTGCATATCGGCTGGAATTTTTTCGAGGGCACAGTTTTTGGCTTCCAGGTGAGCGGTTTAGATATCTACCGCCTGGTCGAACAGACCGTCCAGGGTCCGCACATCTTCACCGGTGGAGAATTCGGACCGGAAGCGGGACTTATTTTGATTCCCGGTCTGGCACTGGGTGTCGCCCTGATATATTTTTACTCAGGAATCAGGAATAAAGAACAAGGGTTAGGGTAAAAGGGATAGGGAAAAACCGGGCACCCTACCCTTTTACCCTTATCCACTGAAAACTAATAAGCGTGTATTTGTCATTGAATCTCACCATGACCTTCCTGCTCGCCCTCACTCCCGTTCTGATAATTCTGATCCTCATGGTCGGGCTGCGTTGGGGAGCCGCGCGGGCGGGAGGCGCGGGCTACTTGAGCGCCTTGATGATCGCAATCCTGTTCTTCGGTGCTGGCGCAGAACTGCTCGCCTATGCGCACGTTAAAGCTCTCCTGCTGACTATTGACGTCCTGCTGATCATTTGGGCTGCTTTCCTGCTTTACCGTGTTGTTGATGAAGCCGGCGCTATCGCTACAATAAGTCAGGCGCTCCCCCACCTGACTCCCGATAAGGGAATGCAGGCTCTCATCATCGGCTGGGTGTTCGCCTCATTCTTGCAGGGTGTGGGCGGATTCGGCGTTCCGGTGGCTGTGATCGCTCCCATCCTTTTGGGATTGGGTTTTTCACCCCTTTCCGCGGTCGTCATCCCCTCTATCGGTCATGGTTGGGCAGTTACCTTTGGATCGCTGGGTTCCTCCTTCAACGCCTTGCTTGCTGTAACCGGCGTTCCCGAGCAGATACTGGCGTATCCTGCAGCGCTCTTCCTGGGTATTGCAGCTGTACCGGTCGGGATGATGGTCGCCCACGCGGCCGGAGGCTGGCAGGCAGTGCGCCGTCTGCTCATCCCTGTCCTTATCCTGGGCACAGTAATGGGCGGTGTCATGTTTCTCGTGGTCACATCCGGACCCTGGTACATCGGTTCCTTTATCGGCGCATTAGCAGGAATGCTGGTCGCTATCCCACTCGCTTACTTCTCCCGTAAGAATCCCAAGGATCAAGGCAACCTCAACGTACGCGCCCTGCTCATTGCGCTCTCAGGCTACGCCATCCTGATCTTGATCACCTTAGGCGTGCAGCTCATCCCGGCCTTAAAAACCTGGTTGGGTGGAGTGGAATTTCAGGTCTATTTTCCCGAGATGAGCACTTCTCAGGGATACACAACCCCGGCAGGTATCGGTCGCAGTATCAACATCTTCCGGCATACCAGCATGCTCCTGTTCTATTCATCGGTCCTGGCGTTTATCGTTTACTGGCTGTACGGTTTATACCAACCGGGAGCTGTGGGGCGCATCCTGGACGGAACAGTACGCCGGGTCATGTCCTCCAGCGTGAGCATTGCTTCGATGGTCGCCATGGCGGTGATCATGCAGCACACTGGAATGACCGACACACTTGCACGCGGCCTGGCAGATGGTGTCGGCGCACTTTATCCCCTGGCAGCGCCATGGATCGGTGCGCTGGGAGCTTTTATGACCGGCAGCAATACCAACTCGAACGTGGTATTTGGGGCGCTGCAAATGCGTACCGCCGAAATCCTCGGTTATTCACTGGCTATAATCCTGGCTGCCCAGACAGCGGGCGCCGCCCTGGCATCGATCATGGCGCCCACCAAGGTTGTGGTCGGTTCCAGCACCGCCGGTATGGCTGGTCGTGAAGGCGACGTCATGCGTAAGTTGGTGGTCTACGTGGTAATCCTGCTGGCTTTCGTAAGTGTTATGACACTTTTAGCGCTTTGGATAATAAGTAAAGGATATTTACTAATTCTATGAAAACCAATATTGATAAACACCCTCTGAAGGAAGTACGTCGCAAAGACCGGGAAGTTACAGATGAAGCATGGATAAAGGACTTTCTCTATCGCTCTCCGTACGGAGTATTGGGGACCACTGATAGTGATCAGCCTTTCCTGAATTCAAAGCTTTTCGTCTACGATGAAGTCACCAAATCCATCTACCTGCATGGGGCTTCGCAAGGGCGCACTCCAGGCAATATTCGAGCCAACGACCGTGTTTGCTTTACAGTAAGTGAGATGGGACGCCTGCTGCCTGCGGATGAAGCTTGTGAATTCAGCGTTGAATACGCCAGCGTGGTCGTCTTTGGGCGCGCTCAAATCCTGTGCGACCCGGATGACATGATCTACGGCTTGCAACTGCTCCTGGATAAATATTTCCCGAACCACCTTCCAGGCAATCATTACCCGACCCTGGATTCAAAACAGGTATCGGGAACTGCTGTGTACAGGATCACCATTGAAAGCTGGAGTGCAAAACAGAAGCAGGCTCCGCCAGACTTTCCGGGAGCATTTTTTTACAACCAAACAAATAAACCGGCATAGAGATAAATCCGCTGATCTGCACGATTAGCGTGAATTTGCGCATAAAAAAAACGGTGGAACAATGACAAGAGGATTAAATTGGTTGTCAGATCATAAATTCAAAGTCCACCTGCTCGCGTTCGCCTTGATGGTGCTGCCCCCCGTTCCTATGTATATGGCAGCCCAGCGCGACGCTGCGGGTTGGATATGGTTCCTGTTGGGGTTTGTTGTAGCCGGGAACCTGCTGGTGTTGTTGTCCAAGTAAGGTGTAAAATTGGGGTACTGAACCCGCTTATTTACTGGTTATAATAACGACCATCTAATTCTGCTGCAGCTACGTGCCTCTCTTACCTTATGGATATATCTGCGCAATTTAAACATAATTTCGACTGCCAACCAACCCATATCTCCCGTGCTCCCGGCCGCGTCAATCTAATTGGCGAGCACGTGGATTATAACAATGGTCCAGTCTTGCCGGCTGCAATAGACCGTACCGTAATAATCGCCGCCGCTGGGAGCGCGGATAACACGGTTCACCTGCACGCCCTCGACCTGGAAGAGCGTGTCTCCTTCAGCCTGGCTTCACTTGAGGGTAAAATAGACCTGACTGGTAATCCGCTTCCAGATTGGGCGCGCTACCCGGCGGGAGTTGCCTGGTCACTGAAGGTAGCCGGGTTGGATGTCAGGGGATTAAGGGCGGTCTACACTTCCGACGTGCCGATTGGCGCTGGTTTGAGCTCCTCGGCAGCCGTAGAAGTAGGGTTCGCCGCACTTTGGCAGGCATTGGGTGGATGGGATATCGACCGTCTCGAACTGGCACAGTTATGCCAGCGCGCTGAAAATGATTACGTGGGAATGCCGTGCGGGTTAATGGATCAATTTGCCAGCGCTTGCGGAGTGGAAGGACATGCGCTGTATTTCGATACCCGCAGCCTGGAGTGGCTGGCAGCTCCCCTTCCTCCTGGCACGAGCATCGTAATCGCCGATTCTGGCGTTCGTCGCTCACTGATAAACTCAGCTTACAGCGAAAGGCGTGCGTCGTGCGAAAGAGCCGTCGATCTGCTGAAGGAATACTTGCCGGATATTCGCTCCCTGCGGGACGTGTCCCCAATTGAATTGGCTGCATACAGCGATTACCTGCCAGACGAAATCCGTAAACGTGCTGAACACATTGTCAAAGAGATCGCCCGGGTTGATTCGGCGCTTAACGCACTGCGCCGCGAAGATAAACGCGCTTTTGGTGCATTGATGTATTCCAGCCACACAAGCATGCGCGATCTGTACGAAATCAGCACCCCTGAGCTGGACACCCTGGTTGATTTGACCCGCAGGCTGCCTGGCTGCCTGGGGGCGCGTCTGACTGGAGCGGGTTTTGGCGGCTGTACAGTCAACCTCGTGGAAGATCCGTACGTCGTGGAGTTTATGGGTGGCTTGGAGGCTGGATACAAGATGGAGACCGGGTGTCAGGTGCAGGTCTACTTATGCCGCGCCAGTCAAGGGGTATCGATCCAAGAGATATAGACCGCTGACCAACGCCAATTCCCACCAATATCGCCTGGGTATTCAAGTAAGGCAAATTGGCAATTTGTCAAGAAAATAAAGTAGAACCCAATCTCATAGGACAAGTTTAATAATTTGTCTCATATGAGATTGGTAGAAATTCCTCTCAAACCCAATTTGTCAGGTAGAATAAGCGCTAATTGCTATCTCGAGGCATACTGTGGATTACAAAGACAAATCTGTTCTAATCACTGGCGGTACTAGCGGAATCGGTTTGGAGCTTGCGCGATTATTAGCCGCTCGTGGCGCCCGGCTCTTTTTATTCGCACGTTCCCAGGATAACTTGAATAAAACAATAAACGAACTAAAAACCATTCAAGCGGTTGAATACGACGGGATTCCTACCGATGTTTCGGATGCCAACCAGGTAGCCCAATCCGTTGAACAGGTCATTGAAATAGCGGGTGTCCCCGATATGCTCATCAACTGCGCAGGCGCGGCGCATCCCGGTTACGTCCAGGATCTGGACCTGGAAATCTTCCGCTGGATGATGGACGTAAACTACTTCGGCGCCGTCTACGTTACCAAGGCTATCCTGCCTGGAATGATCGAACGCAAATCCGGTTATATCGTTAACATCGCTTCGCTGGCAGCGGTCGTAGGCATGTACAGTTACACCGCTTATGGCGCCTCAAAGTTCGCATTGCGCGGATTTTCAGACGCACTGCGCATGGAAATGAAACCGCACGGCATTCAAGTTTCAATTGTTTATCCAGCGGATACCGACACACCGCAGCTTACTTACGAAAACCAATACAAACCCGCAGAGCTGAAGCAGATACTCAAGATTCTACCGGCTTTAGATCCAATTCCACCCGAACAGGTTGCCCGGGCTATCGTGGGCGGCATAGACCGCCAGAAAAACGTCATAATTCCAGATCTCGGAACGAGTTTATTCATTAAATTGATCAACGTTCTTGGAAATGGGATTTACCCTGTCCTGGACTGGCTGCTTGCGAGGGCACAAGGACAAATTCAAAGCCAGGATGGAAGTGAAAAGGAAAATTAAGACGATCATCGAGGAGCAGCAATTATGGATATATTTGAAAAGTGCTACGGTTTCACCACTGCAAAAGAAGCCATAGAAGCCGGCTTTTATCCTTACTTTATCCCACTGACTGGAAACGAAGGTACCGAGTCCGATTATAAGGGACACCGCTTGATCATGTGCGGCTCGAACAATTACCTCGGTCTAACCACCCATCCCAAAGTACGCCAGGCTGCGATTGACGCAATCCACAACTTCGGCACAAGCTGCACCGGCTCTCGCTTCCTGAATGGCACTCTGGAGATGCACGAACAGCTCGAGGGTGAATTAGCTGAATGGGTTGGCAAAGAAGCAGCGCTGATTTTTTCAACCGGCATGCAGGTCAACCTGGGTGTGATCAGCGCTATCGTCTGCCGCGATGACATCGTTATCCTGGATAAAGATGACCACGCCAGCATTGTAGATGGCGCCTTCTTGAGTCGGGGCGAGATCAAACGCTTCCGCCACAACGACATGGACGACCTGGAACGGGTCCTGGAAAAGCTTCCCAAAGATAAGGGTAAGATGGTAGTGGTCGATGGTCTCTTCAGTATGGAAGGAGACATCGCGCCCCTGCCGGAGATTGTCCCGCTATGTAAGAAATTCGACGCCCGCCTGATGGTAGACGATGCCCACTCTACGGGGGTTTTAGGCGGGGGCAGAGGCACCGCCGCTCACTTCGGTCTGACCGATGAGGTCGATCTGATCATGTCCACTTTCAGCAAGTCTTTCGCCTCCCTGGGTGGCTTTATCGCCGGAGATGAGCAAGTCATCCACTACATCAAGCATTTCGCCCGCTCTATAATTTTCAGCGCCAGCATTCCACCATCAAACACCGCCGCCGTGCTGGCATCTCTTGATGTGATGCGCACGGAACCAGAGCGCGTCGAGCGTTTGCTCCAGATCGCGGACTACATGCGCACCGAATACCAGCGCCTTGGTTTTGACACCGGTCACTCCGTTACACCTGTGATACCAATCCTTATTGGTGACGACATGAGGACGTTCATGACCTGGAAAATGCTGTTTGAAAGCGGGGTGTTCGTCAACCCGGTCATATCACCCGCCGTCGCGGCCGGCAGACAGATGCTGCGTACCAGCTACATGGCAACGCATACCGACGAACAACTCGACGAGGTTTTGACTACGTTCGAAATGGTCGGCAAGCAAGTAGGTTTGATTTAATTAACGTAAGGGGCTGTCTAATAAGCTGTAGGGCGGCTATCTTAGCCGCCACCTGTGGAGGCAGGTATAGAAACCTGCCACCACATCATATAGGGGTTAGCAAGAAATATTATGTCCTTTTTGGACAGCCCCCTACAGATTTTTCACTGCTGGCGGCATCCAACTCACAAACTCCCCCCGTGTTGGTGGGTTCCTCGCCCATGACATGTCTGGCTCGGGAATCTCAAAACATTCCCGCACTATCAGCAATCTGCTGACTGGCAGGGTTTGGGGTCGTCCTGACCTGCTGGTCCAGCGGAGCATCCCTCGACGCTGGATAAATTCAGCCAGTTCCTGAAGCTGCACGACATCTTCTTTCAAGTAAGCTAAAACGGCTTCCCTTTCTCCAGCCGCCCACAGGCTGGGAGCCTTTGCGCCATCCATATCGTTGATCGATCTGCCGTTTTTTAACGTTACGCTCTTGAGCTTACCTTCTAGCCCCGCCCCATCGAGCGCCGCCTGCAAGCTGAGATAATGCCCCTTGCTGAAAGTCACCATCAGCATAAGATCGATATGATCCATCGCCATTTCAGCGCACATATCATAAAGACCCGATTCCTGCGCCAGCACATTAAAATCGAACTTGCACCCGTTCCAGGTCAGCAGCGTATATCCATCCTGCACATAAGCGTAAAGATCGCGCACAAGTGACTGGCATTCGTCCCCTGTCATTTGCGGCGTGCCCTCCCAAAAACGCACCAGTTGGTTATCAGAAAATGCGACTGCCGCACAGGTGACCCCAAGCGGTTCATAACGTCCCCAGTCGCTTGCACCCGCCGGTATTTCCTTCGCAATCTCCAGGTCAAAAGCCGCTAGTCTCATTTGTTTACCTCACACCTACTCTCTTTTGGAATTATTCTTATACGTTGAAGCGGAAATAAATCACATCCCCGTCCTGGACAAGGTATTCCTTACCCTCCAGACGCATCAACCCGGCAGCTTTAACACCGTCATCACTTCCGTACTGGACGAACGTTTCGTAAGGTACAACTTCAGCCCGGATAAAACCACGCTCAAAATCAGTATGAATTGCACCAGCGGCTTTGGGAGCAGTCGTACCTATTTCTACATTCCAGGCACGCACCTCCTTTTCATTCTTGGTGAAAAAGCTGATCAGGCTCAACGCTTCGAAGCCTTTGTGAATGACTTGCTCCAGTCCGCTCTGCTCTGCTCCAGCTAGCTGCAGGAACTCACGCTGCTCATCATCGCTCATCCCGGTCATCTCTTCTTCCAGCTTGGCGCACAAAACCACCACCTCAGCGCCCTGCTCAGCGGCGATCTCCTGCACCACCCGGACGTAAGCGTTCTCTCCAGACAGACCCGCTTCATCAACATTAGCAGCGTAGATCAGCGGCTTGGCAGTCAGAAAATGCAGCTCATGGTTCAGCGATGTAAAAATATCCATATCTCTTTGCAAGAAGCTCGAGACTGGCTGTCCGGTCTGTAAATGTTCACGCAGCGAATCCGTCATCTCTACGACCGGCTGCAGTTTCTTATCCCCCTTCACCTGGCTGGAAAGGCGCTCAATTTTGCGTTCCAACTGTTCCAGATCTGACATGACAAGCTCCAGATTGATGATTTCAATATCTGTGAGTGGGTCTGGATTCTCGCTTATATGCACCACATTGGGATCATCAAAACAGCGCACGACGTGCACGATGGCTGACGTTTCGCGGATGTTAGCCAGGAATTGGTTGCCCAACCCTTCACCCTGGCTGGCGCCTTTCACCAGACCGGCGATATCGACGAATTCTATCGTCGCATGGATTGTGTTTGGTACACCAACTAGCTCCGCCAGCTTTTCCACCCTGAAATCTGGCAGGGGCACAACAGCCCGGTTGGGCTTGATAGTGCAGAACGGATAATTGGCGACCTCGGCGTTTTGGGCGCCGGTCAAAGCATTGAAGACCGTGCTTTTGCCAACGTTGGGTAAACCTACTATTCCGACGCTCAGGCTCATGTTGTGTCTCCCTGGCACCCGGTATGGGAATGAGATAGTGTACACCACACACCGGAATTGTTCCCATTATACCCGCCCAAGTGTGCACCAACCGGGTTCTACAATTTTATTTTGTCTTGTGATTAATAATGGTATAGTACCTGACATCATAATTGAGACTGGAGGTAAAGTTCAATGAAGGGATTTGTCATGTACGATTCGGCTTTTGGCAACACGGAGCAGATTGCCATGGCGATCGGGAGCACGCTTGGATCCCCTGATGAGATTGAAGTACTCCGTGTAGTTGAAGTAAAAATGGAAGGACTCACGGGACTCGAACTTTTAATCGTCGGCTCTCCCACTCAGCGATTTAAACCCACGGAAGCAACCAGTGACTTTCTGAAGCGTATCCCGGCAAATTATCTGCAAGGTACTAACGTAGCCGCATTCGATACCCGCTTGACCATCGAGGAGATCGAAGAAACACGCAGCCTGGCTTTTTTCGTCCGCTTTTTTGGTTATGCTGCCCAGCCCATCGCAAATAAGCTCAAAAAGAAAGGGGGAGAACTGATTGCCGCTCCGGAAGGATTCTACGTCCAGGGGATGAAAGGTCCTTTGGTAGAAGGTGAACTTGAGCGAGCAGCAGCCTGGGCAAGGCAAATCATCGCCACGAAGTGA
>JAUWPO010000058.1 GCA_030611505.1 Chloroflexota bacterium | reverse complement strand
TACCGTCTCGGTTTGGCCTGCCTGGAGCTGTCGAGAGCTTACCACACGGAAAACGAAATGCGTAGAGCAGCCCTACCTGAGATGGAAAAGCTGCGCGATGACACGATGGAGACCGTACATCTGGGGATTTTAACCGATAATGAAATCGTTTATCTGGAAAAACTGGAAAGTCTGCATGCCATTGGGATGATGTCCTCCAGAGTCGGTGGACGTGCGCCAGCATACTGCACCGGTTTGGGAAAAGCGATGTTAGCCCACACCTCACCCGGAAAAATTCAAAAAAGTCTGGAAAACCTCACGCTGCAGCGCTATACCGAAGCAACGATCGTGAACCGGCAAGAGCTTGTGGAGCATCTCCAACAGGTCCGCCAGAAAGGTTATGCGCTCGATAAAGGGGAGCACGAGAGAGAGGTGCGCTGCGTTGCCGCTCCGATCTTCGACCAGAATGGAAAGACCGTTGCGGCTATCAGTGTGTCCGGTCCGAAAGGTCGTTTTGATCCTGTAGAGGAGAACCAGGATTTAATTGAAAGGACGAAACGAGCAGCCTGCAATATCTCAAAAAGGCTGGGTTTTCGAGAAGAAAATATCTAAAAAAAGGAGACATGGATGCGCAAGATCATAAATCAAAGAAAGAGAACTCCCGATCCGGAAATACTTCAGGGATTCAAGGATTTGTTAAAGGTATACAGCCCATCGTGTGTGGTCGCCGATGCCCAGGAGCGAGCGGGCGTGATGCGTAGTTATATGAAACCCATCGACCAAGATACGCGCATCGCTGGGACTGCCCTGACAGTGCGTATGGAACCAGGTAACCAGGTGGACTGCCTGGATGCTTTATCGGTCGCGCAGGAAGGCGATGTAATTGTTGTTGATGCGGCTGGCGAGACCGAAACTTCGATCTGGGGCGGTTTAATGGCAGGCTTGAGCCAGATGAAAGGTGTGGTGGGCGCAGTTGTGGATGGCGCCATACGAGATACCGACGAGACCCGTGACCTGGGTTTTTATATCTTTTCCAAGGCGATCGTGCCCCGTTCCACTCACACAATCGTATCTGGACGGATGGAGCCCATTGAAATCAATGTGACCATCCAATGCGCAGGGGTGGTTGTTAACCCGGGTGACATAGTTATAGGCGATGAGGTTGGCGTAACAGTGGTACCTTTGGAAAACGCCGGAGAGGTTCTCGAAAAGGCTCAAAAGCAGGCTGCCATGGAAGAACAGACCCGGGCGCGCATTCGGGAGGGCAAAACTGTGGAGCAACTTTTGGAGGAATTTGGCAGGTTGTAGTGAGCATATTCGAAATTTTTCAGGTAGCGTGAAAAATCAGAGGAGATCAACCGGAACCAGTCATTAGAGGAGATGATTTGATGTTAGATTACGAGACTCAACGCGTTCAACAGCTGCAGGAGCTGATGGTTGAAGAAGGATTCGATGCCCTGGTTTGCAGGCTGCCGGAGAACGTGGTCTATATAACTGAGTATTGGCCGCACCACGGCATCTCTGTCGCTGTGCTCCCTCAAGATGGACGTCCTACACTGTTCATCCCGGAGGTTGAAGCCGAGTGGGGTAACAAGGATTGGGCTGAAGTTATACCATTTGGTTGGGCTCTTCTAAAGGACCAGGACTTGTACACCAATTACCGGCATTTACTGGGCGAGGTCATAAGCAAGCTGGGTTTGAAAAATGCTAAGGTTGGTGTCGAACTGGCGTTGGAAGTTATCGGTACAACTTACCGCCATGCGGAACCAATCGTGCCGGCTGCCCCGTGGGCAGCGATGTTAGATGAGGTCTTTGCTGATACCGAGCTAGTTGATATCACTGATTTGATGCAATCTGCAAAGTTGGTCAAGACTGAGTACGATCTCGAACGATTACGAGTAGCAAATGAGATCGCGCATATCGGTGCTTCTAAGTTCCTGGAAGATCTCAAACCAGGTATGAGTGAGGTTGAGATCAGTGCATTGATCGAAGGTACCATCCGTGCTAAGGGTGCGGGATATAAAGGCGCTCGATTGGTCTGGGCTGAAGCTGAAGTCGCTTCCGGACCGGTTAATACTGCAAAGGCAAATTTACTGATCCCTTCTACCGATCGGGTCATCGATGAGGGAGACCTGGTTATGGTAGAAATGGCGACCGTTATGGACGGGTACTACTCTGACCTGACCTATATGGCAGTAGCCGGGGAACCCAGCGACAGACAGCGTGAGGTCCATAACGCAGTCCTGGAAGCCCAGCAGGCTGCTAGCCGCCAGATGGTGCCAGGGTATTCCTATGAAGACCCTGACATTGCCGCGCGCTATATTCTGGATAATGCTGGATTGGGTGAATACTTTGTACATGTCACCGGTCATGGACTCGGCTTCCGCTTCCATGAGTCTACGCCTTTCTTGATGCCCGGGGCTACCGGAACGCTGCAGGAAGGGATGGTTTCAAGCGTGGAACCCGGAGTGTACATTCCAGACTTTGGCGGCATTCGTATAGAAGATAACGTCGCAGTCGGCAAGGACGGACCTGATTTTCTCTCCACCCCACGCCAACCCTGGTAATTAAGAGAACAAACGGAGGTGAAGTGAAGTGAATAACCGACCTCTTAAATGGAATATCACAAAAGATGATCTGAGCAAGTTTTCCGGGAAAGGTCCGGTGTTCTCAACTTTCGGCGAAACGATGCTGCGCGATACACCGGCTGACATGCAGCGAGCGGAGATGTCACACCTGATTCACATCGCATTTGCCGGCAGCGAGTTCACTCTGGCGATGCTGCTTTCTCGCTTCGGAATTCCCTCCAGCTATATCACAAGAGTACCTGACAACCCTTACGGGTGGCTGCTGCGCGATACAGCCAGGGGACAGGGTATCATAACAAATTACTTTGTATGGGCACCCAAGGCCGAGCCTATTGGACGCTTTATTTACGAAATTGGGCGAACCCCTCGTAAGAACACTGGCTGGTATCAAAGAATGTACTCGGCTGCAAGCCGTCTCGATGCTGGCATGGTCGATTGGGAAACAGCGCTGAAAGACTGCCAGCTGTTTCACACTTCTGGCATTTCATTCGGGCTGTCAACTCACAGCGGATATGAACGAAACCACATGCTTAACGCATTTGAGGAAGCTATGAGCAAAAAACCCGCTGATTGTCTGGTGGGGATGGATTTTAACTATCGAGGAACCCTGTGGACAAAAGAGCAGTGCGCTGAGATTATTACGCCTCTCATTGAAGAGCATATCGATATTTTTATCACCACCATTGAAGATATGGCCAAAATCTATGGGATTGGCTGCGGGCAGTACAGCGCTGAACAAATAGTGAAGGGTGACATTGGAGCTTTAGAGGATGATGATATCAGGGCATTCGCCCAGGAAGTCGGTGATCGTTTTAATACAACTATAGTCGCAATCACCATCCGCTATCCGGATACCTTTGAACAGCACCGCTGGGAAGCAGCGGTAATGGATGCTAACGGCTTTTTTTTCAGATCCCCGGCTGTCAAGCCAATAGTGCTTCTGGATCGCTTGGGAGGCGGAGATACCTGGAACGGCGGTTTTTATTATGGCCTGCTGACGGAAGGATTCAACCAGGATGGCATTGAAAAAGGTGTGCTGGTGGGTGATGCGGCAACTCGCATAAAACAGACCTTAATGTTTGACTTGCCTATTGTGACAAAGGCTGAAACGCAAGCCCTCATGAAGTCAGATATTGTGGGTGGTGGTAAACGAACAGCTCGATAATAAATATAAAGGAGGTTTAAATGACTTATCCACGAGCTTTTTCTCATATTGGACTTTCGGTACCTGATCTTGAAGCTGCTGTGAAGTTTTATTCTGAGGTATTCGGTTTCTATGTGATCATGCCTCCAACAAAGGTGGTTGAAGAAACCGATACAGCTATAGGAATGATGTGCAATGACGTCTTTGGCGCGGGTTATGGGAGTTTCCGTATTGCCCATATGGTAACCAGTGATGGTATTGGCATCGAGCTATTTGAGTTCGAAAACCCGGAGAAGCCTGAAAATAACCTTGAATTCTGGAAGACCAGCGTATTCCATTTCTGTGTACAGGATCCTGACCTAGAAGGCTTGCTAGCAAAGGTTGTTGAGGCTGGCGGTAAGCAGCGTATGCCAGTGCGGGAGTACTATCCCGGTGAGAAGCCTTACCGGATGGTTTATGTTGAAGATCCATTCGGCATTGTCTTTGAAATCTACAGTCACAGCTATGAATTAACCTATTCGGCAGGAGCCTACCAGCACGATATCTAGTGAGAAAACGGATTTGGAAATATAAAGTTTGACCGGGTGGTAAAGCGATGCCTAAGTTCAAGGTTTATGTAAGTGATTACGACTATCCAAACCTGGATATCGAGCGCAGTGTGCTTGAGCCGATTGGCGCTGATGTGATTGGACTGCAGTGCAAAACTGGCGAGGATATCGCTAAACTGGCTGCCGATGCCGATGTGATCTTGCAGCAGTACGCCAAGATATTTCGTGACACGATTGAGAAACTCAAGAACTGTAAGGCGATCTGCCGCTACGGCACCGGCGTCGACATCGTGGATGTCGAGGCGGCATACGAGCACGGCATGATCGTGACCAATGTCCCCGATTACTGCATCGATGAGGTGGCTGATCATTCCATCACGATGGGACTCATGCTCCTGCGGCGCATCCCCATGTTTGCCCGGGCGACTCGCCGTGGAGAATGGCACTGGAGCGCTTCGGGCGGGGAGATCTTACGTTTCCGCACTTCAACATGGGGTTTGATCGGCATCGGCAGGATTGCCCAGAACATCACCCGGAAGCTGGTCGACTTCGGATTCGAGATCATCGCATACGACCCCTATGTTTCCAGGAGCCTGATGAATACTCATGGTGTGCGGAAAGTAGGGCTGGATGAGTTGTTCGAGACTGCTGATTTAGTTAATGTAATGTGTCCTTATACCCCAGAGACCCATCACATCGTGGATGGACAAGCCTTCAAAAGGATGAAGAAGACTGCAGTTCTGATCAATTGCTCCAGGGGGAAGTGTGTGGACAACGCTGCCCTGTACAAGGCGTTGGTCGCTGGAGAGATAGCCTCAGCCGGTCTCGACGACACTGAAGAAGAACCAGCGAAGCAAAAGAATTGGAAGTCAGAGGACAACCCGCTGTTCTCGCTGGATAACTGCTTCATAACCCCGCATTCTGCGTATGTCTCGGTTCAGTCACTGAATGAGTGCCGGTATGTCGCGGCTGAAAATGCCAAAGCAATCCTCCTGGGGCAACCACCTTTAGATCAGGTATTTCCATGAGGATGTTTTATAAATTAGGATAAAGAGTAAAAATTTTGGAAATTAAAATTAAAGGAGGTGAAGTAAAGACAACCAGGATATTGAGGTTTGATGCGGCTCTGCCAGTGTAATGTGATGGTCTAGAATAACCTGGATTTTGTCTCTCACCGCTGGCTGGTAGCCTCACTGTTGTTTTCAAAAATGAACATATCTCAGGCAAGTAAGTAATGATCTAAATGAGGAGAGTATAAAATGAAGCGCAAAGTCTTATTAACCCTGATGGTTGTAATCCTGTTCACGATCGCCATACCGCTGGCAGCCTGTCAAACCCAGACAGCGCCGAGTGAGAGCGAATCAGGTGCCCAGATGGCGGATCACAGCGAGGACGAGTACATTTATGTGTCATCCATGGGTAACCTGGAGTTCTTCAACGCGCATAAATACGGTTGGCAGTGGGCGGGTGATAACCTTGGTGTTAAAGCCACCTATATGGGTCCTGCCGAATATGATATGAATGCAATGGTAGCAGCTTTTGACCAAGCTATCGCCAAAAAACCCAAGGGAATCACAGTGTTTGCCGTTGAACCAATCCTCGAGCCGTCGATCGATAAAGCGGTAGAGGCTGGAATACCTGTAGTTACCATCCTGGGCGACTTGCCGAACACTAAGCGGCTGGCTTTCGTCGGTTCCTACCAGTACGACCTGGGTTACGTCGGTGGGCAAAAACTTGCTGAATCTCTCGGCGGTGAAGGTAAAGTAGCGATTCTCAGCATCCCGGGGGTTGGAATGTTTGATGACCGGGAGAACGGATATCGGGCAGCTTTCAATGATTACCCGGGTATCGAAGTGGTTCAAGTGGGCGATACTAAGGCCGACACAGTCACTTCAGTCAATACTGCCAAAGACATTATGCAGCGATTTCCAGACCTGGCAGCATTTGCAGCGACCGATTCAACCGGCGGCATCGGCGCCGCGATAGCGGTTGAGGAACTGGATCGTGTGGGTGAAGTCAAGATTGTATCCATGGACCGTAACTCTGATGTGCTCCAAAAGATCCGGGAAGGCGTGGTAACGGGTACCGTAGCCCAGAATGACGCTGCGATGGCGTATTGGGCGCTGCTCACCCTGTATACATATAACTATAACCAGGCACAGCTCACTTCTGATAACGCTGCGGCGGGCGTGAATCCTGGTCCAAGCCAGGTGTATATGGCTGTTAACTATATTGACGAATCCAACCTGGACTATTTCCTGGAGGCAAACGAGATTTACGTACCGTAACGATGTTAAATAAACTTCGGAAGTCTCGTTAGCGCGGGACTTCCGAAATCCAATTTCTTATTGAGTCCTGTGGAATATATTTTACAAGCCGAGAACTTATCGAAAAGCTTTCCTGGAGTGCAGGCGGTTGGCGATGTGAGTTTTAGTCTGCGCGCCGGCGAGATCCTGGCGCTTGTCGGGGAAAATGGCGCTGGAAAGAGCACATTGATGCAGATGCTGGGAGGAGTACAAAAACCTGAGGCTGGCCACATTTATCTCAAGGGAATTCCAGTGATTTTCTCGTCTGCCAGCGATGCAATCCATGCCGGGATCAGCATGGTTTTCCAGGAACTCTCTCTCGTAAATGGGTTATCGATCAGCGAAAATATTTTCGCTAACCGACAGCCTGTAGGGAGGATAAACAATATCCAATGGAAGGAGCTGGGACAAAGGACGCGTGAATTGCTGGATCGTTTTAATCTCGATCTTGACCCAATGACCCGCGTAAAACGGTTGACAATGAGTAACCAGCAAATCCTGGAGATTCTCAAAGCGATCTCAACCGGTCCAAAAATTTTAATCTTGGATGAACCCACATCTTCACTAACAGAAGCGGAAACGGTTGATTTGTTCGAGAACATCCAGAAATTGAAGCGGGAAGGAATGTCATTTATATACATCACCCATAAATTGGGAGAGGTGTTTCAACTTGCGGACAGGGTCATGGTGATGAGAGATGGAAAATATGTTGGATCCCGTATAGTGAAGGAGGTCACTGAAGGTGACCTGGTCGGCATGATGGTGGGCAGGGAGATTAATGACATGTATGGGGCAACTGACCGTTCCGCATCATCACGCCAGAATCGCTTCAGTATCGAAGGATTTACACGAAAAGGTTTCTTCCATGATGTCTCCTTTGAATTGGGCCAGGGTGAGATTCTGGGTCTGGCTGGACTGGTAGGGGCAGGCAGAACGGAGTTGGCGCGGTCGATCTTCGGGATTGATCCCAAAGACAGCGGAAAACTCACTCTGGATGGTGAACCGGTTGAGATCAATAGTCCTAAAGAAGCCATCGATCAGGGTATTGCCTATTTGACTGAAGATCGAAAGGGCCAGGGCCTCTTTATGGATATGACCGTTCTGGAAAATCTGGTCGCGCCGGTCCTGAAGGAATTCACCAACCGGTTCGGGATGCTGGTCGGCAATAAAATTACTGACAACGTAGAAGACCGGATCAGAAAGTTTGATATTACGACTCCTTCAGCAGGCCAGAAAGTCCTCAATTTATCCGGCGGTAACCAGCAAAAGTGTATGATCGCCATGTGGATGGGAATCGATCCCAAAGTGGTCCTGTTTGATGAGCCCACCAGAGGAGTTGATGTGGGAGCGAGAACAGAAATTTACCATAAATTGAGGGAACTAGCGAAAGAAGGAACCGGTGTCGTCATAATTTCATCAGAACTGCCGGAATTGATCGGTATATGCGACCGGATTTTAGCGGTCCACCAGGGACAAATAACTGGCGAAGTATTTCGAGATGAGTTTTCCGAGGAGCTTATCATGTCTTACGCAGCTGGTATCAAAAACCAGCTACACCATTAGGTATAGCATGAGCGAACATGGTTCAGAAGCCACAACGGCAGTCAAGACCCTCCGGCGTCCGGGATTGGTGCAAAAGCTCATCCAGCTTGCATCATTTCGCGAGTTTGTTCTGCTGCTAGTTATTATCGCTTTCACTATCATCATGACGCTCGTGAGTCCCTTCTTTCTCACGCGTCTAAATATTGAGGCGATCCTGCTGGCGTTGTCAGTTGAAGCGACCATAGCAGTAGGCATGGTGATCCTGCTGATATCAGGTGGGCTTGATCTTTCGGTAGGGTCTACCCTGGCTTTTGTTGGTGTGGTAACTGGCCTGGCGCTGACCGCTGGTGTCAGCTCGCTGCCATCTATACTGGTCGGATTGATGGCTGCCGTGAGTGTCGGTTTGTTGAACGGGGTGCTCGTCGCCAAGTTGAAAATCAACCCTTTCATCACCACTTTGGGTACTATGATCACGATTCGTGGGCTGCTGCTGATTCTAGCTAAAGGAAGAGCCGTTCTGAACCTGCCCAAGTCGTTCACGGTAATCGGCCAGGGGCGACTGTTTGGCATCCAGTACCCGGTCTTTGTGCTCCTGATTATTGTCATCGGCGGAGATTTGCTGCTGAGAAATTCGCGCTTTTTCCGCCAAAGCTATTACATCGGCGGCAATGAAAAAGCTGCCCGGCTTTCGGGTATCAACGTTGACCTGGTTAAGATTTTTAATTATTGTCTGGTAGCTGTGTTGGCGGGTGCCGCCGGGTTGATGATCACCGCCCGGTTTGGATCCTCGTCATTAACAGTCGGCACTGGTATTGAGTTGCGGGTCATTACTGCATGTATCATCGGTGGCGCCAGCCTGAGCGGTGGCGAAGGGTCTGTGTTCGGTGCTTTTTTGGGCGCGTTATTCATGGGTATGCTCGCAAACGCCCTCAACTTGTTGGGAGTGGATGTGTATTACCAGAGCTTTATCACAGGCTTGATCCTCATCTTGGCGGTCGTATTCGATGTTTTGAACGAGCGCCGGAAAGCGAGCCGCAGTTGAAATTTGGTTTTGATTGTAGTTATTGCAGAAAATAATTTGTGTACTGAGTCCCGGATTTTCTTGGTTCAGATTCATTGGTCGGATGCTTTGGCTTCACTAAAAAGAGGAAACTAGAACCCTTGTTAGCTTTCTGTGTGAGGTGAAACGGGAAAGGAGGTGCAACGAGAATAAAATATTGTTACCATCATTGTAACCAAAACTACTAACAAATTCGGAGGTTATAAAATGAAGAAGATATACTTTTTGGTCGTATTATTGCTACTATTCTCGTTGGTATTAGGCGCTTGTGCGCCTTCAGCTCCAGCCGAGACCACAGAACCTGCTGAAGAAGCAGCACCTGCAGAAGAAGAAGCAGCGCCTGCGGAAGAAGAAGCAGCACCTGCGGAAGAGGATGCAGCGCCTGGTGATTATTCAGCGCCAGAACCTGCTTTCGACCCTGTACCGCTAGAGGAAGGTGCCCAGGCTATATGTGGTGCCTTAGGATTTAGCGGGGAAGCTGCCAAGATCGCTTACATGCCGCCAGCCACAGAGTTCAACTACTACCAGGCGATTGGCGCTGGTATAGAGACGCTGGCTGCAGAACTAGGCGTAGAAACCTTCATGCTGGCACCACAGAGTGGTTCAGACATTGAAGGCCAGATGGGCATGATTCAAGACGTTCTCACCCAGGATGTGGATGCGATCATCCTCTCAACCCATGATGAGAACGCAGCGGCTCCGCTGGTGGCTAAGGCTGTTGAACAGGGCGTCGCTGTGATCCTTGTAAACTCAGACATCCCGAACTTCCCGACACCGGTGCACGGCGTGGTTGGCTACAGCCAGCGCAATGGCACTCAGGCTGAGGGCGAGTACATCATCGAGATGTTTGATGGAGAAGCCAAAGTAGGTGTGTTGGAAGGTCTGCCAGGATACCACTCAACCGAGCGTATCGGTGGATACCTGGATGCATTCGCAGATTATCCCGGCATGGAAGTGGTTGCCACGCTACCGACCGAATGGAACGTGGAAACCGGTAACACAGCCATGATGGACATGCTGCAGGCACATCCTGAGATCGAAGTCGTGATCACTGCCAATGACTACATCGCGATCGGTGCGGCACTGGCTGCCGAAGCGCTGGATCGCGAGGACGTGGCGATCTTTGGTAATGATGGTGACACCACAGGTCTGGAAGACATTGCAGCCGGCAGGTGGGATGCCACGGTCAACACCACCCCATACCTGATGGGGCAGGTCGCTTTGCAGGTCACCATGGACTGCCTGCAAGGAGTCTATCCTGGTGGTTGGGTAGAAACCCCAACAGTGATCGTTGATGCCAGCAACGCCAATGAATATCTGTGCCATCCAGAAAACCTCTTCCCTGCTCCTTCCCAAGAGTATGAGTGCATAGAATAGTTTATAATATGCTAAGAAAATAGAAGTATATTCCCCGGTCATAGTTTAAAATGTGACCGGGGAAATTAACTTGAAAGGGTTGTTTTTGTATAGATATGATGACCAATAATACTCAAACTCCTTTATGGAAATTAAGTGGGGTTTCAAAGGCATTCCCGGGCGTTCAGGCTCTGGACAATGTCTCTATGTCTATCAGCACGGGAGAAATCCATGCCCTGGTCGGGGAAAATGGGAGTGGGAAATCAACTTTAGCAAAGTGCCTTGCTGGAGTTCACCAACCTGAATCCGGGGAGCTGCTCTATAACGGTAAACCAGTAGAGCTGTTCCACCCTTTCGATGCGCAAGCGCATGGGGTGGCGACGATATATCAAGAGTTCTCACTCGTTCCAACCCTGACGGTCGCCGAGAATATTTTTCTTGGCAGACAGATAAGAAAAACCAGGATTGGCGGGATCGACTGGGAGGAAATGAGCAACCAGACTTCCATAATCTTGGACCAGCTTGCAATTCAAATTGAAACGGACGTCGTTGTTCGAGATTTATCCGTCGCGGAGCAGCAACTTATAGAGATCGCAAAAGCCATGTCGATGGATTCCACACTACTTATCATGGATGAACCAACGTCAACACTGGGTTTGATGGACACTCAACGCCTCCAAAAACTCATCCGACGGCTTGCCGGTCAAGGGAAGGGTATCCTTTACATCTCCCACCGGCTTGATGAAGTTTTTCAAATCGCGGATCGCGTCACTGTATTGAAAGATGGTCGTTGCAAAGGCACGAAACCGATCAGTGACATTGAAATGAATGATGTTATAAAGATGATGATCGGGATTGACATCGGGCAACATTATCCAAAAGAAATTAATATCACTCCCGAAGTGTGTCTCGATGTTCGAAATATCTCTACCGAAACCGGCGTACGTAGTGTCAGTTTTGATATCAAGGCCGGCGAAGTATTCGGTCTGGGGGGAATGGTTGGTGCAGGACGAACTGAAATCGCGCTGGCGTTGTTTGGTTTTGACACTTTGACAGAAGGCGAAATTCGCTTATATGGAAAGCCAGTAAATTTTTTCTCTCCCTCGGACGCGATCAACGCGGGTGTAGGACTTGTCCCAGAAAATCGCAAAGAAGATGGGCTCTTTCTAAATTTTGAAGGACCGCCCAATATAACCCTATCGCGGTTGAATCTAGTAATGAAGGGCATTTTCCTCAGCCTTACTGAGGAAGAGCGTGTTGGAAGAGAATATGTCGAGAAGTTGAATATCACCCCCAGTGCGCTTGAAAGATCAGTGCAATTTCTATCCGGTGGGAACCAGCAGAAGATTGTGATCGCCAGGTGGCTCTTCTCGAAAGCTAAACTGCTCATCTTCGATGAACCGACCCAGGGAGTTGACATAGGCGCAAAGATAGAGGTTTATCGAGTGATCAATGAATTGACTGCACAGGGGATAAGTGTGCTTTTGATCAGCTCGGATTACCCTGAACTGCTGGCTATGAGCGATCGAATTGCTGTAGTTCGAGATGGGCGAATCCTGCATATATCGGCCTCAGAAGAATTAACCGAACATAGACTGTTGTCTATAGCTTCCGGAGCGGAAGTGAACAACAAGCAACAAGAGCAGTATGCCGGTGGGATTCAGATATGATCCAAAAAACAGGGTATTGAATTGAGTTTGGAATAATAATATTGCTGATAATTAATTAATTTGGGAATAATCAATAATCAATAATCAAGGAAGCATTTATGGTCAAAACTCATTGTAGGAGAAGGGAATGAATAACATCGTCAAATTCTTTCGTTCCGCCATCGCAGGACCGCTTGCTGCACTTATAATTGCTGTGATTATCATCAGTCTTACAACCGATCGATTTTTAACGACCCAAAATTTTATTAATGTTTCCCTGCAGGTGAGCACAGTGGCAATCGCTGCGATAGGGAGCACACTCGTCATTCTTACTGCTGGGATAGATCTTTCACCCGGATCAGCTGTGGCGCTGACAACCTGTGTGCTTGCGATCCTGGTTAAGAACATGGGTATTCCTTTACCGGTCGGAATGCTGGCAGTGCTGATCATGGGCATCGGAATGGGACTCGTAAACGGTTTCTTCAGCACTTATGGGCGTATTCCTACATTTGTGGTCACGCTTGCGACGATGAGTATCTTCCGGGGATTGGCTTTCTTAGTAACCAAGGGGCATCCCATTTTCTCGATATCGCCTTATCTAGAGAACATTTTTTACGGGAAGATATTGGGAATACCACTCCCTTTCCTGTACATGTTGATACTTTATGCGATAACTGCCGTGTTCCTTCGAAATACCAGAAGCGGTCGAGCGATATACGCGGTTGGCGGGAACGAATCAGCCGCGCACTTATCCGGTATCCATGTGAACCGGACACGGCTGCTGGCGTTTACCCTGGCCGGACTCACGGCAGCGATTGCAGGTGTCATGATGGCGGCGCGGTTAAATTCCGGTTCCCCGAATTACGGTGTTGGCTTAGAATTATCGGCTATCGCGGCAGCCGTGATCGGAGGGGCAAGCTTGGCCGGCGGTTACGGAAATATAGTATCCACCCTGTTCGGCGCGCTGACGGTGGCGGTTGTGCAGAATGGCTTGAATTTAAACGCTGTTCCAGCGGCCTGGCAGAACATTACGATCGGCAGCATCATCATTCTGGCGGTTGGGCTGGACATGTGGCGCGGTGATTTTGGCACAAACTTATCCCGGATTTTCAGTTTTGACCGGGGAAAAGAAGAGTCGCAAAAGGAACAACCTGAGGAGGAAGGGGAGAAGTAGCCATAGCGCTCAAGAATGGGGGGTGTGTAAAATGGGAATTGGATTATATCTTGACCCTGCATTGGTAGGTCTGGTTACTTCTGCTTAATAGCTGGATTGTCTATCAGATAACAATAAAAGACTATTTCTGTCTGTTTCAATTTCAAAACCCTGAGGGTGTTGAATAATTAACAAATATGAATAATCAGATCCATCCTCGCATAAATTGGTGGACATAAAGTACAAACTCAATCCATTTTCAGCTCAAAACCTACCGATAGAAGCCTGATTTTATGGCATATTGGTCCGCATTTCACTCAGGATCGACAATACACCCTTGGTTAGACACTTGCAGTCGTCCTCCCTTTGAAATTCACTTCCATCAACAGCTTGACCATCCTCTTGAGTTTCAGTGCCATTGCCGTTAGCAAAGCCTGAATAGCAAACTTTATCTCCCCAACGTAACGACAACGCCCCAATCCATGACCTTGCTTGCCTTCACCAAATTTGCGTTCCACTTTGTATCTTTCCCTAAGCCCTTGTTGGTAT
>JAUWPO010000122.1 GCA_030611505.1 Chloroflexota bacterium | reverse complement strand
CTTGGCTGGATCAAGAACCCAACTTCCAAGCAGGCTCAACAAATCATCGACGATTATTATCATCGCCGATTATGTTTACTTATACAACTGTGAAAGGATACAATTGAAAACGAAATAGACATCCTCCCAGGTAAGGTGTCTGTCCGGATGATCTAGAGAGGGCTTTCTTATTATGTGTCTTTCTAATAGGGTGCAGTTCCCATAATAAACGGTTCTTTTGATTCAAGGGGCATAGACCAGATGAAATCCCACTCACTCCTTAAATTTATCCTAAAGGATCAACCTCTCTGCCAAACGATTCTTAATAAGCTTAGTTCTCCCTGGACTTATCTTGCCTATTGCACCAAGAAGGATATCTCCTTCAACGACCGCAAGTCGGCCAATTCGAATAACACTAGCCACTATTAAACCACATTCGGCAAAATCGGGATCATTTTCTCGTATGATTTCATCGAAATCTGGTACATAAAGGCGCGTTTACGAAGAAATCATGCAAATTAGCCAGTCATCATACTCTCCAGGCATTTTCCCAAGTAGCAGAGCAGGGCGGAATTTGCCTTCCTCCAGGTCAGTTTGAGGAAACCGTAACAAGACAATCTGCCCGGCTTCTTTCATTAGAACAACACCTTCACGTCAGAAGTGGTGTATATGGGAGTGTCTTCAATTTCCATTCCTCTCATTGCACCAGCGAGCGATAAGTCTGACCAAGCTAACTCTTCCACCCAGTTTTGTTTGCATTCCGCTTTTTTGAAAAGAAACTGCGCAAAGTCCAAAACCGCCGTTTGAGAAGATGTTGGAAGTCGTTTAACATATCCCTGGATCTTGTCAGCAATTGTCATTAGTAACTCCTTATGGCTAAAACAACCACGATACTCTCAATTCTACTCCTATTTCTAGAATTTTAATCAAATGAGCTACTGATCAAATCATCTAATTTCCCCATTATTAGGGAAGATAACCATCAGTGAATCGAAATGGATTACAATATCATCACCGAGCAGTATGTAATTAAGAATAAACCGCTGGGCAGAGATTTCCAGATCGCAGAACGGTATTAGCGACGTTATTGGGGAAAGGTGAATTGACTAATGAAAATCAACTTTTCTATGTGGAAGAAAGCCTCCTGGACACTCGTCAAAATTGAGGACAAGGAAGAATGGGACCAGCTTGATGTCATCTCAAAGTGGTTAATCGCCACACGCTCAGCGGTTACTACAGTGACAATCTATACGTGCATCATCGCGGGACTACTGGCATGGCGCGACGGCTATTTCGCTTTCCTGCCCTGGTTGATCGTCACGCTTGGTCTATTCATCGCCCACGGCGCCAACAACCTGCTCAACGATTACACCGATTTCGTGCGCGGTGTGGATGAGGATAATTATTTCCGCACCCAGTACGGCGTCCACCCGTTGGTTCAGGGATTCTGGACGAAGCGCCAGCAACTCACATGGTTCGCGGTCAGCGGTATACTGGCCCTCCTCTCTGGGATCTATGCACTGATTTATTCTGAATTTTCTCCCTTGGTCATCGGCATGTTTGCCTTTGGCGCGCTGGTGCTGCTGTTATATACCTGGCCGCTGAAGTACATGGGGCTCGGAGAATTGTCTATATTCCTGATCTGGGGTCCGATAATGGTCAGCAGTGTTTACGTCGTCCTTGCCACGGGCTGGACCGGGAACGTGTGGAATGTGGCTCTAGTGGGTGTCCCATTCGGCTTGAGCGTGGTCAGTATCAATATCGGCAAGCACATTGATAAACTTAATGACGATAAACGTAAGGGTGTGAGAACCATGCCGGTCATAGTCGGTGAGAAGGCTGCCCGGTATATCAATATGGCGGTCCTGGTGCTTATCTATGTAGTAATCCTTTACCTGATATTCGGCCCGCATTATTTAACCCCGGTTATGCTGATCGTCTTCCTGGCAGGGAAACGCCTCCTACTGGCTCTCAAGATGCTGAGCAACCCGCGACCCGCGGAAGCACCTGAAAATTACCCAGGTTGGCCAACCTGGTTCTCAGCTTTCAATTTCTATCACAACCGCATGTTCGGCGGTCTATTCATCCTGGGACTGGTGGTAGATACGCTCCTGCGCATCTTCCTGAGCGGATTTTGGCCGGCATAAAAACGATGCTGGCATAAAAACGATGCTGGCAGTGTAACGTTGCTTGCATATTAACGATGCGGCAAAGTAACGGTGCTAGCAAAGTAACGGTGCCGGCAAAAAAACATTGCTGGCAATGTAACGGTGCTAGTAGTCTGTCAAATATGATTATTTGGATTGTCACTCTGAACGGACGCGAAGAGCTGAATGAGTTATGAGGAGATTGGGCATCCGGCATCCAAAAAACGGATGCTTAAGAACGGATGCTTCGACCTCTAAAATAGATATGGATTGCTGAAGCCATGCTTCAGCTTTGTTACCATAAAGGCGTAAGCATGGCTTGCGCACTCCAAAGGATTGCCGGCATGCAGAGAACGGATGCGGCATCTAAAAAACAGATGTTTCGATATTACATCTTAATCTTTGATGTTTGACTGTACACTGGCAAAGTAACGTGGAAAAGAGGTAAATGTGCGCGACAATGTCAAGATGACCCTGCCCGGGTATGCAAAATACAAAGGCAAAGGGTACAACGCTTTTATCCTGCATCGTATCTCGGGGCTGGGGACAATCGTGTTCCTGACACTGCACATTACCACTACAGCCACAGTCTTTTTTGCTCCCCAGTGGTTCGACGTATTGGTAGAGATATTCCGCAACCCGATCATCATGATTGCAGAAATCATCCTGGCGTTCTTTGTTATCTACCACGGCGTCAATGGGCTGCGCATTGCCTACATTGATCTGATCCGCCCCGACCTGTGGAAGAAGAAACCAACAAGTAAGTTGAAGTCTTCCTGCTCGCTTTCGCCTTCTCGCATGGCGTCAACGGACTGCGCCAGGTCTTGTTAGATTATACAAAGTCTGCAAGCGCGACCAAGACTATTAACTGGATGATGTTTATTTTCTGGTTGGTATTCACAACCATCGGTGCAACCGCATTAATATATGGAGTGAGGATACCGTAGGAAACTAGTAGAAAGCCAACAGTAAAGGAGTGAAATTTATGGACCCACTCATCTTAGCCAGGATTCAATTTGCCAGCACGACTGTCTATCACTTTTTCTTCGTCCCACTAACGATAGGATTATCGGTGCTGGTCGCCGTTATGGAGACGCTCTATGTCATCACCGGGCAAGAGACCTACAAGCGGATGACCAAATTCTGGGGCAAATTGTTTTTGATCAATTTTGCTATGGGTGTGGTGACAGGCATCGTCCAGGAATTCCAGTTTGGAATGAACTGGTCGGAGTACTCCCGCTTCGTGGGAGACGTTATCGGGGCGCCACTTGCCATCGAGGTACTGCTGGCTTTCTTCCTCGAGTCTATCTTCCTGGGGGTGTGGATCTTCGGGTGGGATGAGTTATCTAAGGGCTTGCACGCTGCTGCCATCTGGCTGGTTGCCGCTGCCTCGACTCTATCGGCGTATTGGATACTTGTCGCTAACTCCTTCATGCAGGAACCGGTGGGATACGTCCTGCTGCCCGATGGGGGTCTCGCCATGACGAATTTCTTCACCCTGTTGACCAACCCGCACGTTTGGTACCAATTCCCGCACGTCCTGCTGGCCGGTTTCACCACCGCGGCGTTCTTTATGATGGGCATCAGCGCCTACCACCTGCTGCACAAAAACGAGCCGGATGTCTTCCAGCGCTCATTCAAGATAGCCGCCATCGTGGGTGTCATTGCTGCCCTTGGGGTAGGCTTGGTGGGGCATGCCCAGGGACAATATCTGGTCAAAGTTCAGCCGATGAAAATAGCCGCATCCGAAGGTATGTGGGATACCGAAGACCCGGCCGCTTTCTCCGTTTTGATGATCCCCGATTTGACAAATCGCCGCAACATGTTGGACATCCGCATTCCGAACTTGTTGAGCTTCATTATGTTCAACAAGTTTACAGGTGAGGTCACGGGCATCAATGAAATGCAGACCATGTACGAGACCACACATGGACCGGGTAATTATATCCCGCCCGTCGCCATCCTCTTCATAGCCCTCCGCACCATGGTGGGGATAGGGTTTTTGATTATATTCATGACTTTGTACGGCCTGATCTTCATGGTGATAAGAAAGAGATATGACCAACGCGCCTTTATTCTGAAAGCCTTCACTTTGGCGATTGCCCTGCCTTACATTGCCAACACCTCGGGGTGGCTGCTGACCGAAGTTGGGCGCTTCCCGTGGGCAGTGTACGGTCTGATCAAGCTGGATGAATCTGTCTCGCCCACTGTTTCTGCTGGTATGCTGCTGATCTCGCTGGTCGGCTATGTGGTGGTCTACGGTTTACTAATTGTCGCCACGGTGTATTTGCTGGGTAAGTATGCCAAGGCGGGACCGGCGGCTGGCGATATTTCGGGAGCCTTACAGCCTGCGAGGGAAGATTAAATGTTCATCAGTCAATTGTTTGTGTTTCGAGTGTCACCTAACACCTTACACTTTGTACTTCATTACCGGAGGTTACTATGGATTTGAATATTCTCTGGTTCATCCTGGTTGCCGTGCTTTACGTCGGCTTTTTCATACTCGAGGGTTTCGATTTTGGGGTGGGGATTTTGTTACCCTTCATGGGCAAGGCAGGTGGTGGGGCTTCGGGTGATACCATGCGCCGCACCGTGATTAATACCATAGGTCCCCATTGGGATGGGAACGAGGTCTGGCTGCTCGCGGCGGGTGGGGCAACGTTCGCCGCCTTTCCCATGTGGTACGCTACCATGTTCAGCGGGTTTTACCTGCCTTTTTTCTTACTGCTGATCTTTTTGATCATACGCGGTGTGGCATTCGAGTTCCGGGGCAAAGATGACAACCCCAGCTGGCGCGGCCTGTGGGATGGGTGCATATTCCTCGGCAGCCTGATCACGCCCTTCCTCCTGGGCGCGACCTTCTCGAACCTGGTGCGCGGCGTTCCGATTGACGACCAGATGCTGTACGCCGGGGGGTTCTTATACTTGCTCAATCCCTATGCTCTGCTGGGGGGCGTCACAGTCGTGATGGTCTGCGTCCTACACGGGGCGATTTTCCTGAGTATGAAGACCACTGGGGATCTCAGGGAGAGAGTCCACAAGACAATTCCTGGTCTGTGGGTCGTATCGGTCGTCCTGGCAGTGGCTTTCCTGGTAGCCACATTTACCTCGACCGGGATCCGGGACAAGCCGGGCATCCTCACCTGGTTGGCACTCATTGCCAGCGCTTTGGCGCTCCTGGCAGCCGGGTACTTCATCCGCAGGAAGCGGGATGGGTGGGCTTTCGGGATGACGACCCTCACCCTTGCTTTGGTCATAGTTATGTTTTTCGTGATCCTCTTTCCGAACGTGATGATCTCCACCGGTCCGGGATCGAACCTGACAATCTATAACGCTTCATCTGGTCCTTACTCGCTCAAGGTTTTAACTGTCGTGGCAGTAATCCTTTTACCAATCGTGATAGCATATCAGGCTTGGACCTATTGGGTGTTCCGCAAGCGCATCGAGGCGAAGCCAGAGACATTGACATATTAGAACTCGTCTCAATAATGAGGGTTAAGTTGAAAATCATTTGTCCTGGAAACCACAAACTCAGTAGATTTCTACACTTTTACCAAATCTAATCAACAATTCATTTTTTAGTAATAAAAGGAGATTTACAATGTGTTGCTTTTTTACGGCTCTCTTATTTTTTGGACCCAGGCTGGCCATTCTGGTCTGGTATTTATTTTCCCCGGTTTACGTTAATGGCGCTTTTGACAGCTTCTTCTGGGGCTTTCTGGGCTTTTTGTTCCTGCCCTGGACGACCCTGATGTACATCGCCATTTACCCGGGTGGCATTATCGGCTTCGATTGGATTCTGCTTGGTTTGGGTATATTCGCTGATATGGCGGGCTACTTTGGCGGTTACCGGGAGAGGGAGCGCGTTCCTTACGGAGATCAGATACCATAAACACGCTTTAAGATGCAGTTTGAATAGTCTTTGGCATTTGGCAGGCGTGGTGATGGACTACTGGGGAGCCATGTACACCCACGGTGGTCAGGTGAAAACCATACTATAATCACCCTGCCGATGCTGAGACTTCTCCGGTACCCGAGATGCCAACCGGAACGAACAGTTTTCCAGCCAGATCCGGCTCGTCCACACATGCAAATGTATCAAGCTAGTTTTGGAGATGTTTGTCATGGGTGGAGAGAAACAACACGATCACAGCCGCGGTCGAATGATCGGTTTCTGGATCAAGCTGCTGCGCGGGTTCTTTACGATTACGCTTGGATTGGTCCTGATCTTCAACCCTGAAAAAACCAGGGTCATGTTGTTCAACACTCAAGCCGGAGGATGTCCTCAAGGCAATTTACGTTGACCCCGAACGGACAGTATATCAAGATCCGGCCTACGGAATCCGCATGCTGGTGGATATCGATTTGCAGGCTTTATCACCGGCGGTCAATGCCCCCACCACCGCTCACCAGGTGATCAGCCGTCTGACCAACCTGCTGCATATTATTGCTCAGAAACCGGTACCTACCGGGGCTTACACCGATAATTCACACCAGGTTCGCCTAGTTCAACCCGTTCACACCTGGGAAGATATTGTTAATTTAACCTTCACCGAGATCCAGTATTACGGAAAGGATGACCCCCAGACCCGCTGGAGTTTAGGGGTCGCGTTTGACTCCTTGCTTGAAAAAATTCCCGAAGAGTACAAACCGCCCATAGAACGGCAGAAAGCGTTGCTCTCAGGTAATGCTGACTAGACATCGATGGTTAGCTCTCTCTAATGGATGGTTTCCCTGCGCGGCTTGAGATTCCAGATCAGACCATACCGGGTCGATTAAGAAGTTAAAGACAGCCGTTGAAACCTTTGAAAAGAGTCACAGTAGTTGTTATCTAAGTATAAGTGGAAGGCGATTTGGCATTATGATGCCTATATAAATGGCTGGTTGACTTGCTTGATTTTTTGATCAAGAGTCGCTTGAAGCTCTTTCGCGGCCGCGTGGGTCCTATAAAGGTTGATCAATTCCTCGGGGTCGTTCTGCAGGTCGTAGAGCTCATACCCGTGCGGGGCGCCTGAATAGCCAAGATAACGGATCAATTTATACTGGTCCTGGATTAGGGCAATGGACGCTTTCGTGAGCGGTTCAAATGTAGAATTCGATTTTGCTTCAACCGTATAAGTTGGGCGATTCGCTGAATCCCCGTCGCCAAACCCAGGCAAAACCGTCCCGTCACACCATTCGGGCATCGTCAGCCCTGAGATGTGCAGCAGTGTTGGGAGTAAATCGACTGTGTTGGTGAGCGTGTAGATATCCTGTCGGAGGCGCTGTCCGGGGACAGAGATAAACAGCGGTACACGCAAGACCGGTTCAAATACCATCCGGGTTGAGTGACCTATCGTGCCGCGTTCAAACAGCTCGCCGTGGTCGGAGGTAAAGATCA
>JAUWPO010000088.1 GCA_030611505.1 Chloroflexota bacterium | reverse complement strand
CAGTGGCATTCCCAGGAATTGAAAAGCGCCCGGGTGGTTGGTGGTGACCAGAATTTCATCCGCCAGTCCACTTGTGCGCTCCAGGATACGTTCGATTAATGGCTGTCCCAGGAATGGAAGCAAGGCTTTGTTCTGCCCCATGCGGCGCGATTCACCACCCGCCTGAATGACGATAGTAAACATCTCTTTAAGCATAATTTATGGTCAAGATCTGATTGCAGGTTTGTACTGGAGCAAAAAAAACGCTGCTGGGTCAGGGCGATTTTCTCCTGACTGTCGCCCGGACCACAAATTGATTGATGCCCCCAAAACGATATTTGTAGGCTTCATCGCCGCGCATAAAATCAAGGACCTCGCATTTGTTTTCATTCGCCCACCTGAGGATGTAACTGAGTAACACCCATCCCGGTGATAGTTCTCGGAATTCCAGGTTTATACCAGAGTTATATAACCATATGTGACCGGCATAGTCAAAATTCAGATATCCGGCAGCTTTTCTCCCAGCGACTTCAAGAAAAGCTAATTGCAGCCAGCCAGCCCGGAAGGCAGCCTGGATTATATCGTGCATTTGGGAACGCATCACATCCGTTAGAAAGAGCTCTTTCTCCGGATCCTGAGACATCAAAGTTAAGAATGCTTCCGTCTCGGCTTCCAATGTGTTTTTATCTTCCACGATATACCATCGTACAGGGTCTGGGTAGCTTTCTGCGCGCCGGATTTTGCGTCGAATTTCATGGCGCTGTTTTTTGTTGATGGCTGCCAGGTACGCTTCCCAATCACCGGGTAATGGGATGTATGGGCATGGCTGCAGTTGCTCTTGTTTGTATTCCCAGCCCCGCTGCCTGGCTCCAGATTTGAGTGCTGGCAGGGTTGGCGAATCTTCTGGAATGTTATAAAGATCCAGCACCTGCCATTTGATGGATCGATCGGCATCCAAAAAGTTCAGTAAGTTCGCAATGAATTGGGATATTTCGGATGGTGCGACGATCAGGTCCAGATAATCAGAGATTTCGATGCTGCCGATAAACATCAATGCCGGAATGCCCTCATGATTTTCGGTAAAAAACAATGGTGCAATCGCGATCAATTGGTTATCGTCATCCCTGGCTGTGAGGATATTCAACTCCCCCTGCCCCCACTCTCCTCCTCCCAGGGTTCGCCACCAGGCATACAAAAATTCGTGGCGCAAAAATGGCACATGACTTGCACTACAACAAGTGAGCAAATTATTCCATTCTGATTCAAGGTCGTTGAAATCATTAGTGTTGCTGACTAGTTCAAGATGCATTTTTCTCCTGTTCTTTCAATGTTGGATCGGGTAAGATAATTTGTGAAAATAATTGTAAAATGCTCTTTTCCATAGAGCAGTTGAAACCATCAAGCACGGTATCACCATCTCTACATTGTAAACTGCATTTTACCAGTATAATTTTTAAGATCCACACAAGGTAGGATTTCGCGCTGTTCTTTAGTATTTATTGCTCATGTCAATGACTATGGATTTAACCCTTTATCCCATCTCCAAATCTGAGGGAAGCCGACCACCCGGATTATACAGCCTGCACGTTGCCGAAGCGGCAGGTCGCGCAACCCGCAGTCGCAAGGTAGACCGCTTGATATTGTATCTTGTGATGACCGGGGATGAATTATTACGCCCGGATCAGCAGGACCAACTTTTGGTGTATTTGGCGGAAATTTATTATAAAACTTCGGGCTCTTCTACTGCTGCTATACGTAAGATAACTGAGGAGCTTAACAGAATACTTCTGGAAATAAATCTACGTTATGCCCGCAAAGGTCAACAAGGAATTGGGTGGTTATCAGCGGCAGTCTTGCGCGCAGAACAATTTTATCTGACTCAATCCGGACCAATGAGCGCGTTCTTGATCAAAACCGGACTTGTACAGCATCTATATGACCCATCCATGATTGGGCGCGGGCTTGGTCAGGGACGCAGCACACCGATCAGTTATTACCAGGCTGACCTACACCCGGATGAAGCACTATTGTTGGCAGCGCAACCATCCTCATCCTGGAACATCGAGACCCTCGACGAAATGAATGAAGGAGGTCCGGTGGGTCTCAGACGACGTTTGTTTGATCAATCTGACCCTGATACAAATGCGGTCCTTATCCAGGCAAAAGAGGGTGATGGCAATATTTTTGTCTCAGGTACGAAAGCAGCATCTCCGGAAACCCCTCCGGAATCGCCCCAAGTTTCAAAACAGCAAGTTGAAGTCGCTGCAGGGACAATTGTAGGACTCCGTGGAGTCCAGGTCGCACCACCCGTTTCTCAAGATTATGCTCCTGCCCAGGACGAAGGGGGGACTGCGGCTCAGGAACAAAAGGTCTCAGAGGATGATACGGCTTATGGACCAACCGTTGAGACTCAACAGGAGGTTTCTGGTAAGAGCACGAAAGTAGATCTGTCGCCGGTCTGGAAAGCTGTGGGTACCTTCATAGCGATGTTTGCTGGTTTCTTACGACGTGTTGGCAGGAGCTTCCAGCCCCTGTTCCTGCGCATATCACCTGCTGAAGACTTCCTGAAAATACCTTCTTCGACAATGGCTCTGATTGCGTTGACAGTGCCTGTCCTTATTGTGATAGTCGCCAGCGTGGCTTATTTTAAGCTCGGTCGTGCTGCTCAGTATGACGTTTTATATACTCAAGCGCAGGAGTTAGCGCTTGAGTCGCAGAGTCAGACCGATTTATCAGCTCAACGTGCGAATTGGGAGGTGGTATTAAAAACGTTGGATCAGGTTGAAGCGATCGATATAACACCCGAAACGCTGGCGCTGCGGGCAAAAGCAACCAGTATTTTGGATGAGATGGATATTGTCAAACGCGTCAATTTCCAGCCTGCGATTGTTGGTGGTTTGCCAGATTCAGCCCAAATTAATCGCATGGTCGTTATAGATAACGATCTTTATATGCTGGATGAGACCAGCGGGAATGTGATGCGCGCACAATTGACCAGTCAAGGATATAAGCTTGACCCATCTTTCCAATGTGGTCCAGGAGTTGAAGGGGATAATCTGGTAGGACCGCTGATTGACATCACCCGTTGGCCTGAGGGATACCAGCCAAATGCGGAATTAGTTGTGTTTGACTCATCCGGAAATGCGCTATTTTGTAATCCAGGAGAGGTCCCGAAAGCAGTAACTCTTTCAACTCCTCCATCCACGTCGTTTGACGATCTGGCAGCCATGACGATCAGTCTGGGTGATGTGTATGTGGTAGACCCACAATCCAATGCAGTATGGATTTATTGGAACGGGGAATTTGGAAATGAGCCGCAGTTGTTCTTTAACGCCGAGATTCCACGGTTAGAGGATGTTGTAGAATTGACGGTGAACTATGATGAGCTATATTTGTTGCACAATGATGGCAGTCTAACCTTGTGTGTTTTCAGCGGTCTGGGAGTGGCTCCGACGCGATGCACAGAGCTAGAATATGAAGATTTGCGACCCGGTCATGAAAATACCCCTATGACTCCGACCGATCCATTTACCCAAATCCTCCTCAACCCTCCACCAGACCCCTCTCTATACTTTTTAGAACCACAAAGCCGCGCCATATACCACTTCAGTCTTCGCAACCTGGCATACCAGAAACAATACAAGTCCCACCAATCTCTGGCAGATGGAGATGCGACTGCGTTTGCAGTCGATCCAGTTAAACGCAATTTCTTCTTAGCAATCGGTAATAACGTTTATTACGGGATCATTCCTTGAGCGAAGTAAAAGGCTAAGCTCCTCTATGCTCCCTCAATCGGTTCCCCTGTCTGATTTTCCGGGGTAACAATTGGTTTGCGGATACGTGAGGTGTCGCGCATGCTGAACCGAAAACCTACCCTTCCGATGTGGATCAAATCACCGTGTTCTAGTTTGGTGCCTTCTTTGGAGACAGGTGTATAGTTGATCCATGTGCCTGCGATTGTATCTTCATCAGCCAACCTGAATGTGCCGTCTTCACTGCGCCTCAGATGGGCGTGGAGTTCTTCTATAGAGGGGTCATCCAGCACCAAAATAGCTTGATTCGGATCACTTCCAATGGGTAAATCGTCAGAAGTAATTGGAATAGGGGAAGAAGCTGCGGTATCATCCGAATCGGATAACATGGTTAACAGGGCATAGGCTTGGGGTGAGATCGGTCCTTTCGACCCCTTCAAGCGGCTCGCCAGTTTAGATAAACGTTGTGATGAGGATGTGCTGTCAGCGGTTACCGGCTGTGTGACCGGGTCGGATTTGCGCCCCCGCTTACTCTTTTTGCCTGGGAGGTGAGGTCGCAACCGACCTCCCATAACCAAGACCAGTACCAGTACAGATCCAGCCAGCAATATGGCTAAACCGGACAGGACAGGAATATTGTTATAAACGGCTGCCCATGGGTTGGGTTCTGGGAGTTCAAAGGATATCTCTACCGGTATCTCGGCGCTTCTACCGGTTAATCCGAGACTGTCTTCAACCTCCACTTGTAAAGTGTGTGACCCATTTGTTCTGAAATCCTCAATATTCCAGATAAACTGATCAAAGGGTGGTTCAATATTCTCAGCTGCCAGGTCTCCATCCACGTACAATACAGACCGGAGGATCGGGCGTACACGACCATCGGGGAAATCAAAAATTATGTTTAATTCTTGTTCAACTGGGATAAAGTTAGTTGTTTCTATATCCGCCTTGCGCTGACCTATATCTTCACTTGGGGGTTTACGGATTATCTGGATTGGTGGTGAAATTACGGCTGGTTGGGGAGGTTGGATATAGAACTCGAAATTCTTGCCTGGGGTGGTAATCTGCCCGGATTCGGTTTTTACTTGAACTTTTATCTGGTGTGTACCGTTATTCTTGATTTTCGATTCGTAAGTCAGGTGATAAATGCTGCGCAGGGGTGCAAAATAAGTCTCAGGATCGGGCAGCTCCTCTTCGCCAGAATAGGCAAAAAAAGCGCCTCCGGTTCCTTCGGCTAATTCAGCCAGACGATCAGCTTCTGCTGAGGAGAATACACCAGGAGATGCAACCATCCAGACAAATATTTTGACGCCATTTTGTTCAGCCTGGGAGGCGATGTTGTCTAAAGAACCATCCAATGTACCTTCAAATGGCGGCGTAATGAATAATACGGCGCTCCCCATACCAGGTCGCGGTGTTAGGTCGGCAGCCACATCGACAGCCCGAGATAGTGTATCCAGACTTGGGGTGGCAATTTTGGCGTCGACCTGGCTTGAGGTCAGCGTTGACAACCATTCAGCGGGATCTGAAACGTGGCTCGTTGACGGTCCACCCGTGGTGAGCAAACTCAGATCGTCAATGGTTGTCCCAATGCGGCTCTCCCCCCATTTTTCCAGGGATTCAATTACAAAGTCGTAACGAGAGACAGCCTGACTGTTCTGAATCGCAAAAGGTGGACCGGGATTGATCGCTATCACTGCTTGAACACCTGGACGAAACTCTTTTACGCCAGTAACAGGAACCGAGTGACCATCCTCGAGTAAGCTGATATCCGTGGTTTTTAAATTTTGTATGAATTTTCCTTGTGAGTCGTAAACAGTGAGATAGGTCTCAAAGTATGGGTAAACGACCATCACAGGTGGCGTTATGAATGCCTTTCCCCCATCCTGGGCATTAACCGATACAGGCAGTAGAAGTGCAAGGATCAGCAGTAGGTAAGAGATTGTTATGTGGTTGTTCTTGAGGTATCTATTGATATTGGGGGACTGCATATCGAGATTGTAGCATAACTTTCAGAATGAGAATTGGAAAGAAAATCACTTATTGAGCAGCAGTGCAACTGCAGACCAACCCATTAATTAATGGTAAAAGTTCAATTTACTCCCATTCTATGGTTGCAGGAGGTTTGCTGGTTATATCGTAAACTACGCGGTTGATGCCTTCTACTTCGTTGACGATCCGGTTGGCGATATAAGCCAGCAGGGGGTATGGAAGGCGGGCCCAATCGGCGGTCATGAAATCGTCGCTGGTCACTGCTCGAAGGGCGATTACTTCCTGGTATGTACGTTGGTCGCCCATCACCCCAACGGAGCGGACAGGCAGAAGGACGGCAAATGCCTGGGCGCTACCATGGATTTGTTCAGGACCGTGACTCGTATACAGCAAGCCGGCGGCGTCAAGTTCACTCGTCAGGATGGCATCAGCAGCCCGCAGTCGTTCCAGGCGAGTTGGGGTGACTTCGCCAAGGCAGCGGATCGCCAATCCAGGCCCGGGGAAGGGCTGCCGCCAAATTATTTCCTCCGCAAGTCCCAACTCTTTGCCCACTGCGCGCACTTCGTCTTTAAAAAGGTAGCGTAGAGGCTCGACGAGCTCGAATTTCATGTCGGGGGGTAGTCCGCCCACGTTGTGGTGGGTCTTGATGCTGCTTACCTGTGCTCGATCAGGCGCGCTCGATTCCACAACGTCGGGATATATTGTTCCCTGCACAAGAAAGCGAGGCGAGCCCAGTCTGCGGGCTTGCTCTTCAAAAGTGCGTATGAATAGTTCACCAATAAGGCGCCTTTTTTGCTCCGGATCGACGATCCCGTCAAGCGCCTTGAAAAATTGATCTTTGGCATCCACGAGGATGAGTTCCAAGCCCAACTCCCTCTGCATGGCGCGCTGGACGTGCCGCACCTCCCCCTGCCGGAGCAAGCCGGTATCTACAAATACGGGGATTAACTGATCGCCCACAGCTTTATGAACGAGAGCAGTCGCGACGCTGGAATCCACGCCTCCGCTGACAGCAGAGATGACTGGCTCTTGACCGACCTGCTGTCGAATCCGGGTGATATTCTCGGTGATAATTGATTCAGGTGTCCAGGTTGGTTCGACCTGGCATACGTCTATCACAAAGGAACGTAGAATTTGCGTCCCACCAGGGGTGTGTTTGACTTCGGGATGGAATTGAAGACCGAAGTAACCACGTGTGAGGTCTCCCATCGCTGCGATGGGCGAATTATCACTGCGCCCCAGGATCGTAAAACCCGGCGGGGGTGACTCGATGCGATCGCCGTGGGACATCCATACACGCTGTGATCCCAAAGGTAAGATTGGATTAGGAGCTATGCTTTCAAGCTGGGCGGCGCCGTATTCACGCTCCGCCGAGATCGAAACGGTCCCACCCAACTGGTGGGTGAGAACCTGCATCCCATAGCAAATTCCCAGCACCGGGAGGCGGCTCCTGAATACGTAAGGGTGGATTCGCGGTGAACCAGGCTCATAAACCGAAGCCGGTCCTCCGGATAGGATAAATCCTTTAGGCTGGATCACCAGGACTTCCTCGGCAGGTGTGTTCCATGGAAAAAGCTCGCAGTAAACATGAGCTTCCCTGATCCTGCGGGCGATCAATTGGCTGTATTGGGAGCCGAAATCTAAAATCGCAATGGTGTTGCTCATTAGCCGCTCATTAGCCGCTCATTGAACGTAAAGGGGATGGGGGAGATAGTGGGTGGGATGGGGACTCCTTTCTCGTATCGTCAAGCCTGGTCATCTTCGAATATGATCTGTTCGTCTTCCATTGAAATGATGCAGGCGAGTGATTCAATTTGTATTCCTAAATCAGCAAGCACTCCCCGACCTCCCTCGAATCTTTTCTCGATCAACGTGCCGATGCCGACCAGTTCGGCTCCGGCGGTTTGGGCTAAGCGCACCAGACCCAGGATTGTGGCGCCGCTTGCCAGGAAATCGTCAATAATCAGCACACGCTCACCATCAGCGAGGTATTCTGGTGAGACGATCAGCTCGACGGTGCGACCTTTCGTATGGGAAGGAGACAAGGTTAGAAAAACCTGATCAGGCATTGTAATGGGTTTGTGTTTACGGGCATAGACCACAGGTAATCCCAGGCACATGGCTGTTATCAGAGCGGGAGCAATACCTGAAATCTCAGCCGTGAGCACTTTTGTGGCGCGGACGTCTTTAAAGCGGCGGGCAAGTTCCCGACCACAGGCATCCATTAAGGCTGGATCAACCTGGTGATTGATAAAACCATCAACTTTGAGTATGCCGCCGCCCAAGTTTTTCCCCTCGCTCAGTATGCGTTCCTTTAAAGCTCTCATGTGTGCCTCCAATAAATATTCATTACATGTGTATATCATAACAGGCTAAAGCAAGTCCATCAATCGGTTTATGTTAGAATCCGCAGATGATGCTGGTTTTGGCCTCCAATTCACCTCGCAGAAGACACCTGCTTTCTCTCAGCGGGTGGGAGTTCTCAGTCTTGCCGGTTCAGGTAGACGAGCGAGTGCTACCCGCTGAACGACCGCAGGATTATGTGCTTCGTTTGGCAAGAGACAAAGCACGGGTGGCGAATCGTTCGCTAGAGCGACCTCAGCCTCCGGAAACGTTGATCATCGCGGCTGACACAGCGGTTGCAGATGTGATTAATGTTGTTGAAGGGGAAAATGCAGCAAATCCCGGAAATTTTTCCACGCCAGGATCCAGTTTCCGGTTTGATATTCTTGGAAAGCCAACCGACGAAGAAGAAGCGCAATCGATGCTGAGCCAGTTGCGTGGGCGTACGCATAAGGTGTATTCAGCGCTGGCAGTTTTAAGGGTGGAAGATGACTCGATGTTGGATGAATTGATTGTGACCGAAGTGCCCATGCGCAATTACAGCGACCAGGAAATCATGGTTTATATAACTTCGGGCGATCCCTTTGATAAAGCGGGTGGGTATGCGATCCAAAACGCTGAATTTGCCCCGGTACAGAACTTGCAGGGATGTTATGCTAATGTTATGGGGCTTCCTCTGTGCCATTTGAGCCGTTTAATATCGACAATTGATATGAATCCGCCAACGGATATCGCGACTGCTTGTCAAATGTCCCTTAATTATTCCTGTACAATATTTCGCCAGGTACTTGGGGAGTTACAGTTTTTTTAAAAAAATGACATACATCAGGATCATGTTGATTTACTATAGAGTTCCATCATTCAAGGAAAGTATTTCTGCGGGTTGCTTTGTATGAAATTTAGGATTATCAGGTTCCGTAATTGGATAGTTCTGCTGCCATTGATCGCTTTGATGGGCTGTTCCCAATCATCGAATAATCCCCCTGTAGGAGTAATATCCCCGCCAGAGTCAACCCAAATTCTCTCTGCTGATAACCAGGAAGTCACAGATACAGCAACGACTTATTTGGAGGCATGGAAAGAGGATGATTATAGTGCGATGTACGCATTGCTGACATCGCTAAGCCGTGATGCGCTCCGGGAGCAGGAGTTTGTTGAACATTACCAGAGGGTTGCCGCCGAAGCCGCTTTGAACGGAGTGGATTATGAACTCCTTTCAACACTGGTCGATGCGGATGGCGCCCAGGTCGGTTACAGGGTAACGCTGCACAGTTTGCTGGTGGGTGATAT
>JAUWPO010000107.1 GCA_030611505.1 Chloroflexota bacterium | reverse complement strand
ATTACCCAATCGGTCTTCCTACCCTGTTCAGTTTTACGCGCAGCAAAATCAACGGCTGGGAAAAAACGGTTTCCAGTTTTGGGGTTTATATATACCGTGAGACCGAAGATCTGGTCAAAGCATACTCCAACATCTGCACGCATCTCGCCTGCCGTGTGACCTGGATTGAAGATGAAGAAATTTACTTCTGTCCATGTCACGATGGAGGCTTCAATATCGATGGAGAAGTGGTCGCTGGTCCACCCCCACGTCCCCTATTCGAATATGAAACAAAAGTTGAAGACGATACGTTGTTCATCCACCTAGTGGAAGGTTAATCATGGCAGCTAAAATTCTCGACTGGCTGGACGAACGCCTGGGTATAAAAACAGTATACGACACCGTATTAGACCGCGATGTTCCAAAAGTGAACTGGTGGTTCACACTCGGAAGCGCCAGCCTCTTTTTATTCGTGATGCAAGGTATCACGGGCATCTTTCTTACTGTTTACTACGTGCCTACTCCGGACCATGCTGCCGACAGCATCCTTTACATAATGAACGGCGTCGACTTTGGATGGCTTATTCGCGGCATACACCACTGGGGTGCTTCACTGATGGTCATCTTTGTGTTTATACACATGCTGCGAACCTTCTACTGCGCTGCCTATAAATTTCCCCGCGAGCTCACCTGGGTCACAGGTGTCATCCTTTTACTGGCAACCTTAGGGATGGGTTTTACGGGTTACCTCCTGCCCATGAACCAGCGCTCCTACTGGGCCACCACGGTTGGCACCGAGATCGCTGCCACGGTACCATTCATCGGCACTTTCATTATGAGGGTGCTGAGAGGCGGCACGGATATCAGTGCTGTAACCCTGGCGCGCTTCTTCTCTGCACATATCTGGATCCTGCCCGCAGTACTCGTCCTGACCATCAGTATCCATATGTATCTTATCGTCCGTCTGGGAATTTCGTCCATCCCCAAAGAGGACGACTAGAGGAGCGTTGCTGTGAACGAAGAACAAAAGCAAGAGTATTACAAGAAGTATAAAAAAGAGAAGCAGAAGGGTGTCAAGTTCTACCCTGACATCGTATACAAGGACATCATTGTCTCGTTTGGTCTTTTCCTGCTGCTGATCGGGTTGGCTACATTCGTGGGCGTTGACAGTGCACCAAAAGCCGACCCCAGCGACACTACTTACATCCCACGTCCGGAATGGTACTTCTTATTCCTCTTCCAAATGCTCAAATATTTCCCCGGTCAACTCGAATGGGTTGGAACCGCAATTATCCCTGCAATAGCAGTTCTGGCGCTGATCCTGTTACCATTTTTCGATCGCAACCCGAAACGCTTCTGGCGTAAACGAAAACTTGCCATCTCGATAATGACCGTTATAGTTATTGGAATAGTTGCCCTGACAGTCGTGGCGGTTGTGACCACACCAGCACAGGAAGAGAGCGGCACGCTTGCCGGTACAATATCTGAGAAGATCGTAGCAGGCGAAGAACTTTACGGTCTCTACTGCGTAGAATGCCACGGCGCTGATGGCGAAGGGGGTGAAATTATAGGTGTGGAAGGTCTGGAAGGTGTTGAAGTAAAGTCCATAAGCAGTCAGGATGAAATGTACACTCGCAGCGACGAAACCTTCTTCAATATCATCGGATTCGGACAAGGGTCGTTGGGGATGCCGCCATTTAGCAAGGCGTACGCCGGAGAGCTCGGTCCGGGAGAAATCGAAGCAATCGTGGCTTTCATGCGCTATACCTGGGACGACCGTATCGAAATCCCCGCAGAAGCCGCCCAGGCGTCCGCCATTCCTGAGCTCGCTCCCGACGAGGTGCCTTCGTACGAAGTGCACATCGTCCCGATTGTCAAGCGCTACTGTATCTCCTGCCACCGCCCCGGCAAGAAGAACGGGGAGTACTTCATAACGACCTACGATGAGGTCATGCAGAGCGGCGACTACGCCCCGAACGTCATTCCCGGTGATCTGACCAGCAACCTGATCCGTATGATCCACCGTGAAGAAATTGAGGCCGGTGGACCCATGCCCCCCACTAAGGCGCTCAAGCCTGAACTGATAGATATCTTTGAGCGCTGGGTGCTCGGCGGTGCACCGAACACAGTTGACGATGCGGCTGCCGCTTCCACCGGCAGCGCAGAACCACCTTCAGAGGAGACCCTACCCACGGGCACGCCGACACCATCACCTTAGCGATAACTGAGAGGACTGGCACGCTGACACTACTACCCCATCGCTTACAGACTTCATTACAGAAGCATCGCACTGCGCTTGTCCTCCTCCTCAGTATTGCAAAAGCCCCCCGGGAATGGGGGGCTTTGTTCTATCAATGCGGCTTCGATTATTATTGTCTTGAGAGGCTCAGCCTCCCTCCTATTCCAGCGTCTCCAGCTTCCCTGAGCTACGGCGGCTCCCACGCCGCCGATACGAGAAGCCTGTCCGCGGTTATGCCGGGCGTGGGAGCCTGACCAGCTGGTTATACGAGAAATCTACCCGCGGTTATGCCGGGCATGGGAGCCCGGCCAGCTGGTTATTCAAGAAATCTGCCCGCGATTACGCCGGGCATGGGAGCCCGGCCAGCTGGTTATTCAAGAAATCTGCCCGCGGTTACGTCGGGCGTGGAAGCCCGGCCAGCTGGTTAAGGTTGACTATCTGTTATGACTGACTTGCTTTTTATTGGAAACCGGCTTTATTAAATCCTCACCACCATCAAAAACCAAACCTACATATGCTTGATCACAGCGTCGCCGAACTCCGAGCATTTAAGCAGCACGGCGTCGTCCATCAAGCGGTGAAAATCATACGTAACGGTCTTGGCAGCGATGGCTCCCTCCATCCCTTTTAGGATTATATCCGCGGCTTCGTTCCAGCCCAAATAGCAAAGCATCATCTCCCCAGACAGGATAACCGAACCCGGGTTGACCTTATCCTGGTCAGCGTACTTAGGTGCCGTGCCGTGCGTGGCTTCAAATATTGCGTGTCCGGTCATGTAATTTATGTTTCCACCGGGGGCAATGCCAATTCCGCCCACTTGAGCTGCCAGCGCATCTGACAGGTAATCGCCGTTTAAATTCATGGTCGCCAGTACGTCAAATTCGCGCGCCCGGGTGATCGTCTGCTGGAAAACAATATCCGCGATCACATCCTTTACGAGCAGCTTTCCGTCTTTAAGGGCTTCATCCTGCTCGGAGTTAGCTCTCTCTTCACCCACTTCGTCTTTGGTGCGTTCCCACTGCATCCAGGTGTACACCCGGTCTTCAAACTCGCCCTCAGCCAACTCATAGCCCCACATTCGGAAGGCACCCTCCGTGAATTTCATGATGTTGCCTTTGTGTACCAATGTCAGGCTGCGGCGGTCATTGTCCAATGCCCACTGGATTGCCGCTCGAACTAGGCGATCCGTACCTTCCTTTGAAACCGGCTTGAGACCGATCCCAGCTGTATCCGGAAAGCGTATCTTGGCGTACTCATCCGGGAATTGCTCCCTGAAAGTATCCTTAAAAAGCTGGCTTTCAGCAGTTCCATGTTCGAATTCAATCCCGGCATAGATATCTTCCGTGTTCTCGCGGAAGACCACTATATCAACATATTCCGGATGCTTCACGGGCGACGGCACACCTGCAAAATAGCGGACCGGTCGTTGGCAGACGTACAGATCCAAAGCCTTACGCAAAGCGACATTCAACGAGCGGATGCCCCCACCAATTGGGGTCGTCAGAGGTCCCTTGATCCCAACCCGAAATTCCCGAAAAGCCTTTACGGTCTCATCGGGCAGCCAGGAACCATATTTAGTAAAAGCTTTTTCCCCAGCAAATACTTCCATCCAAAAGATCTTCCGCCGCCCATGATAAGCTTTCTCCACAGCTGCATCAAACACACGCTGAGAAGCCTTCCAGATATCTCTGCCTGTACCGTCCCCTTCTACAAATGGGATGATTGGATTATCGGGCACGTTCAGATTGCCGTTTTCTATGGATACTTTAGCCCCATTGTCAGGAACCAGGACATTTTCATTGCTCATAACACAATCTCCGTCGCTCGTTATTTCTATGCGAGTTCACCTTCTTACACCCCATACACAATACCTGATCAGCATATCTTGACGCTGATAGTTGGCAAACCGTTTAGACTCGCATGCTTGCTCTTAGAATTTGAGCCGATTATAGTAAGGGCTGTCTTAAAATAACAGTGACGATTGTCATAACACTTATCCCACACTTATCCCACAAGTGGTCACATTATTAATCGTGGGGTACAATGCGGGGCGGTTTTTCCGGTAATTAATCACATGATTTCAATTAAAAAACAAGCAAAAAGGCGATTTGGGGCGGGAGAATTACACGTCTCAGGATTCCCCATAGAATCTCAGCATGCGACCAAAATATCTAAGCACAATTACTTCTAGATAAACATGACGATTGAGAAATTTAGCCCACAAGTAATCTCGCCCAATAAACACGGTAATGATTGGCACACCTTGGCAGCAAAGGATGTGCTTTTTGAATTAAGGACGCTGGAGGAACGCGGCCTTTCATCCCAGGAGGTAGAGCACCGTTTAGAGCAATTTGGTCCCAACCAGCTTGCTGAAGCTCCCCCCACAACTTTATGGCAGATGCTTTGGGAGCAGTTCAATAATTTTGTAGTAATACTGCTGATCGTTGCAGCAGTTATCTCAGCCCTACTGGGGGATTTCATTGAGGCAGCCGCGATACTGGCAATTGTTATCTTGAACGCCGCGCTGGGTATCATCCAGGAGCGACGCGCCGAACAGTCCCTGGCAGCGCTGCATAAGCTTGCAGCTCCCGAAGCTCACGTTATCCGCGACGGCTCGCGCCAGACAATCCCCTCCAGCGGTCTGGTCCCTGGCGACCTGGTTTTTCTGCTATCTGGCAATTACGTCCCCGCGGATGTGCGCCTGATCGAAGCGGTCAATCTACGCATTGAGGAAGCCGCCCTGACAGGCGAATCCGTGCCTGTGCGGAAAGACGCCACCGTACGTCTCGAGTCGGATATCCCTCTTGGGGACCGAAAGAATACTGCCTTCATGGGCACCCTGGTCAATCATGGTCGCGGTAAAGGTGTCGTGATAAGCACCGGCATGAACACCCAGATCGGCATAATCGCCGAGATGCTGCAGTCGGTGGAGATGGAACCGACGCCTCTGCAGCGCCGCCTGGATCAATTAGGGAAAACGCTCGGCTGGGCGGCGATTGCTGTATGCGCCCTGGTATTCCTGGTCGGCTGGATACGCGGCTTCAACCCACTTGATATGTTCCTTATCGCGGTCAGCCTGGCGATCGCAGCCGTTCCGGAAGGATTGCCCGCGGTGGTTACAATAAGCCTGGCGCTGGGGATGCGCGAGATGATCAAGCGCAATGTTTTAATCCGGCGCCTATCTTCAGTTGAGACCCTCGGGTCCACCACTGTCATCTGCTCCGACAAGACCGGCACCCTGACCCAAAACGAAATGACAGCCACCACAATGTGGGTCAATGGTGAGTTTTTTACCATTAGCGGACATGGTTACACTCCAACTGGAGAATTTTTACACAACCAGGAGAAGATCAACCTAGCAGATTACCCGGCAGCGTTAACCAATTTATGGGTTGCCGCTCTGAATAACGACGCCGGTTTAGAGGTCAGCGGTACCAGCCAAGATAAGAATACTTACCGCATGGTTGGTGATCCAACCGAAGGCGCCCTGATCGTGGCGGCAATCAAAGCCGGAGCGCAATACAAAGACTTGAAGGGTGCATATCCGCGCGTTCAGGAAATTCCCTTCGATTCGGACCGCAAACGTATGCTGACAATCAACCATATTAAGGATCCCAGACCGGAGGACATCTCCCCACTTTATGACAACCAACAGCGCGAGCGCTACGCAATTACCGTGAAGGGTGCGCCAGACATCGTGCTGAAATACTGCACCCAATATCAGCGCATGGATGACCGCACATCTCCCTTAGATGAGGATGAGCGCATGCGCATACTGGCCGCGAATGATCTGATGACGCAGGACGCGATGCGGGTGCTCGGCATGGCTTATCGCATCACCCCACAACCGCCTGAAATTGATGACGTCGCATCCTTGGAAAAGAATCTGGTTTTCGTGGGTTTGATCGGCATGATCGACCCACCACGCCCTGAAGTACCCTCTGCCCTGGAAAAGGGAAACCATGCCGGCATTCGCACCGTCATGATCACTGGCGATTACCCGAAAACAGCACGCGCCATCGCCGAATCGATCGGTCTGCTTAAATCCGGACAGGGTGTTCTCACCGGACCCGATATGAACCAGATGGACGATGCCGCCTTGCAGCGCGAAGTCGCACACACCGGTGTATACGCACGCGTGTCTCCGGAACACAAGCTGCGCATCGTTGAGGCTTTTCGCGCGGATGGGCAGGTAGTCGCCATGACCGGTGATGGCGTCAATGATGCACCTTCCATCAAGCGCGCTGATATCGGTGTAGCGATGGGTATCACTGGAACTGATGTCGCCAAGGAGAGCGCCGACATGGTGCTGACCGACGATAACTACGCCAGCATCGTCGACGCCGTCGAGCAGGGGCGTGTGATCTACAGCAACATCCGCAAGTTCGTGTACTACCTGCTCTCTTGCAACCTGGCGGAGATCGCCATTATTTTCCTCGGCACCCTATTTGTCGGCGCGTCTCCCTTAACTGCACTGCAGATCCTGTGGTTGAATTTGATCACCGACGGCGCACCAGCTCTAGCCCTCGCAACCGAAAAAGGCGATCCGGACATCATGGATCAACCCCCTCGTCCGGCGAAGGAACCCATCATCAACCGCTTTATGCGCGACGGTATCGCCATCCAGACAGTAGCGATCACTACCGTCACACTGGCGGCTTACCTGATGGGATTGCGCCTCTATCCCAACCAGTCCGAATTCGCCATGACGATGGCTTTCGTGACGCTCTCGCTCTCTGAACTGCTGCGTGCCTTCACCGCCCGTTCAGAGCGCTACCCGATTCTCAAAATCGGCGTTTTTAGCAACCGCTACATGAACCTGGCGGTGCTATCCTCGTTTATATTGATCCTGCTGGTCGTGTACGTTCCTTTTTTGCAGCCAATTTTTAGCACCGTCCCCCTGGGCTGGACCCAATGGCAGTTGATCATCCCCCTTCTTATCTTGCCCTCTCTGGCAGCCGAAGCTTACAAGTACATCCTGACCTGGCGTCAGAAACGAGCCTGAGTTAGTACAATATCTCTCCGAAGTCCATTGACACAAATATGATTTCTCCGGCGTTCCTCCCAGGGATCCCCTCCTCACCCTATCACTCCACATCCTCTCCGGAGATCCCCGACTCACCCAACAGATACGGCGGTCAATTCGACACACCAGCGATGTCCTTACCCCGCCTTCTCTCTGACTCCCAGATATGTTTAAAATAATGGGGGCTCGCAAAGAACAAGCTGCCACCAATCCCGATGTACATTACCGCCAGAAACGGCTTTGGAATGGGCAAATACATGCGCAGGAAAACACCCATCCTGGCTGGCTTGGCAATTTCACGCGATTTTCCAAAGGACCAATGGATCACCCATAATGGAGATATCTGGCCGTATCTATTTATTGTTGAGAATGGCAGTGTCTCCGCCATTAAAGAGTCATACGAAGGTCGCAGCCTGCTTATCGCCACAATCAGACTGGGGGAAACTTTTTGGGGGTTAGCATTCTTTTTGGAAACTGCTCCGATGCCGGTTGCGCTTGTTGCGGGGGAAGCATGCCGCATCCATTTATGGTCACGTGACCATTTTTTACCTTACTTGCTGAGTAATGGTCACATGTCTTGGGAGTTATCTCGACAGATGGTCACGCGTATGAAGACAGCCAGTGAGATGGTGGAAGTGTTGGCTTTTCAACCGGTCGCAGGTCGTTTGGCAAACTTGTTATTGGATCGTTATGGCGATGCGGTGGAAGATTATGTGGCTCGTGACTTGACCCTCGATGAAATGGCAGCTCGCATTGGAAGCACTCGCGAGACGGTATGCCGGGTGCTGTATCGCCTGGCTGAGGAGGGCAGCATCCATATCAAGCGCACCGAATTTATGATCACGGACCGGGACAAA